>CAMLNG010000012.1 GCA_946481195.1 uncultured Chromatiaceae bacterium | reverse complement strand
GATACCGCCGCGTTTTTGCGAAAAAATCACAATAACCCACCGTGCAGTTTCAAGATAAGGTTTGTGTGCGTCTGTCCCCAGCGGTTTTAACGCATTGAGCCACTCTTCACCGGCGCGGCCGCTGTAAAAGCCGGCTTCCTGTAATTCCGCTTCCTGGCGGATTTGTTTTTTCACCGCAGGATCACTGATCGCGACAAAATGCCAGGGCTGATGATTGGCACCGCTCGGTGCGCTCGCCGCTACCTGGATTAAATGTTCGATAACCTGACGCGGCACCGGCTGGTCAGAAAAACTGCGAATGGTATGGCGGCGCTGCATCAGCGCCAGATGCTCGCTGGCACGTTGTTGCAGCTGCTCAGCATCATATTCAATAAAATCAGTCAGTGGGTATTGGATTTCCATCAGCAGGCTCCGGCGGGTGGCTAGTCAGGGTAAAATCTATGTAAACATAAAGTAGCCTGTAACAGAAATCCGACCAACTATACAGGGACAGATGCCAGGGACAGATGCAAGCCTGAATAGGGACCGGTATACTTTGCGGTTTTTCCGCGCAGGAACTTCAGTATGTCATGGCTCATCGCTGTTGCATCAACCAACCCGGCTAAAATCAATGCCGTCCGAGATGCATTTAATCTGGCTTTTCCCGATCAACCCTGTCTGGTGACTGGCTTTAAAACCGAATCCGGCGTCGCCGCTCAGCCGATGACATCGGCAGAAACTTTGCTTGGTGCCGACAACCGGCTGCGCCATTTACAACAGCAGCAACACGCCGATTTTTATGTGGCTATTGAAGCAGGACTAGATGATGGCATGACGTTCGCCTGGATGCGGATCAGCGACGGGAAGCAGGAAGGCCGCGCCCGCTCCGCTTCGCTGCAACTGCCCGCTGCGGCGGTACAACGCTTAGCACAAGGCGAAGAACTGGGTGATGTGATGGACGATTTGTTTGGTACACAAAATATCAAACAGGCCGGCGGCGCTATTGGCCTGCTGACCCAACATAAACTGAGCCGCAGCAGTGTCTATCAGCAGGCCTTGGTTCTGGCCCTAATCCCGTTTTTAACACCGGAGTGGTTTTAACACCGGATTGGTGTTAACAACCAGGCATTCCCACCTGCCGCACCATACTGGTGCAGCAGCTTGCCGGTGAAGTCAATTCTGTCTGACAGACTGTATTTATCATCGCTCCCCCCCAGCGGACTTCCGCCGTTTTGCCGCGCTTTTTTATCTGCTAACTGCAACTGGTCGATCAATTCCGGCAGCTAATCGCAACCATTTCTGCATAACTGCGACCTTAGTCTGAAGTCCTTCTGCCGTGGCATATCCATTGCTCTGTCGGCTTGCCCCTATAAGCCGCCCACGAAACCGGGCGCACTATAACAAGCACAAGACAGGACCTGTTGATGAAGATTTCCCTGCGTACAAAACTCATTTCCGCCGGCACTTTGCTGGCTTTTATCCCGGCATTACTGCTCAGTATTTTGCTCAGCATCAAAGCTGTTAATCAGGGCGCAAGCGCCTTACAGCAAGCGGCAGAGCAAAAACTGACCGCCACCCGCGACTCGACTGCCCGTCATGTCGAGGACTATCTGGCAACCATCCAGGATCAGGTCGCAACCTTTGCTGAAGACTTAATGGTGCAGGAAGCCCTGACGGCCTTTCACAGCGCATTTACAGCCTACCCCGCCGCTGTTCCCGCCGGCGAGCTGACAGATCGCACCAAAGCAGTGCAGCAGTATTATCAGCAACAATTCGACGCCCGCTATGCGGAATTGAACGGCGGCAAAAGTGCGAACCCCGACGCTCTGCTGCAAAGCACCGCAGCCCTCAGTGTGCCGCTGCAATACCGGTTTATCGCGGCCAATCCGGCGCCGCTTGGCAATAAAGATCAACTGATCGACAGTCAGGAAGACAATGCCTATGGCATGGCACACCGTAAATTTCATCCGGCTTTACATGCCTATCAGCAAAAATTTGGTTACTACGACATTTTCCTCGTTGACGCAAAGAGCGGCAACGTGGTGTACACGGTATTTAAAGAACTGGATTTCGCCACCAATCTTAACCACGGCCCCTACAAAGATACCGGCCTCGGTCAGGCATACCACGCAGCGCTTCAGGCCAAAGCGCCCGGTGAAACTTTTATCACTGATTTTGCACCTTACCTGCCATCTTACGACGCACCTGCAGCCTTTATCGCCGCGCCGATTTTCATCAATCAACAGCTCAGCGGCGTACTGATATTTCAGCTGCCGGTCGACCGCCTAAACAATGTGATGACGCACAACAAAGCCTGGGCTGAAACTGGTTTTGGCGAAAGCGGTGAAACCTATCTGGTCGGCGCCGATTTTTTTATGCGCAGTGACAGCCGCGGTCTGTTAAGCAGCAAAGACGATTTTATCCGCCAGCAGCGCGCTGCCGGTCTGACCCAGGCCACAGCTGACGCCATGCAGCTGAAAAATACCAGCATTGGCTTACTGGCACAGCGCACAGCGCCGGTCGAACTGGCATTGGCCGGCAAAGCCGGTGTTGGCCACTTTAACAATGGCGATCATGCGGTGTTTACCGCCTATAAACCGTTGCAAATTAATGGGCTCAAGTGGGTGATCATTTCTGAGATGAGCGCGGCTGAAGCTCTGCAACCCGTTGAAAAGCTCAAACAAAGCATTCTGCACAATGCACTGCTGGCTTGTATCGGCGCGTTATTTGCCGGCGCCCTGCTCGGCTGGTTGTTTGCCCGTCTGCTGTTAAAACCAGTGTTATTGATGCTGAACACCGTCAACGATATCGCACAGGGCGAAGGTGATTTAACCCAGCGGCTGGATGTACATGGACATGATGAACTGGCGGCGTTGTCCGCAGGCATGAACGCCTTTATCGCCCATATTGATACCACTTTTTCTGCGGTGCTGAAATCGGTGGTGCGGTTGGTGCCGAGCTCGCAGGATCTGAATCAGGTGAACAGTCAGCTCGCAGCGGCCACTACCGAACAGCGCCGTCAGGCCGACGCGGTAAATCAGCGGCTACAGGATACTCATACCGCAACACAACAAGTGGATACTGAATTGCAGGCGATCCGCGGTGCTGCCGGCGAAGGCAACAGCGTCGTTGCCGTCAGTCAGCAACGTGTCAGCGAAGTCGCCACTTCTACCGCTGAGCTGCTGCAACTCATTGATCATTCAGTGGACGCTATTGAACGGCTCAAGAGCGACACTGATCGCATCGTCACCGTGGTCGATGTGATCAAAAACATCGCTGCACAAACCAATTTGCTGGCGCTGAACGCATCAATCGAAGCCGCCCGCGCCGGTGAAGCCGGCCGTGGTTTTGCCGTGGTGGCCGACGAAGTGCGCTCCCTGGCAGCGAAAACCCATCAGTCAACCGAAGTCGTCACCGGTATGGTGCAGGCGATCCAAAACGGTACTCTGGCGGTGGTGCAGCTGATGGAGCAAGGCAAACTAAATGCAGATCTGTCCAACCAACATATTGATGCTGCGATTGAACAATTAAATGCCGTCACCGCCGCCATGGCGCACATCAGTGCGAAAGTCGACAGCATCGCTATGGCTATCCATTCACAGCAGGACAACTTTACTCAGGTCACTTTTTATTATGATCAGATGGAGCAAAGTTTCATCGATTCCAGCCAGTGCAGCGCTCAGGCTTTTAGCGTTGGGCAAGATGTGAAAAAGCTCGGTGACACCCTGATGCAGATGATCCAGCGGTTTAAAGTCAGTGATAACAACTTATCAGTAGCGCGGCGGAAAAATGCCCGTTGAGTCAGCGCCTTGCAGCTGCAAAAAAAATTTCGCAATATTGTTGTGGCAGGTGTCGAAATCATTCGAGGCGAAACGACTAGAGGCACCAGTTACTGCATCAGCAGTGGCTTTAGCTCAAACTCAAGGAGTGTATGATGTCGAAGATGATTTTCGTTAATTTACCGGTGCAGGATTTACCCGCCAGTATCAGCTTTTATCAACAGCTTGGTTTTAACCAGAATATGCAGTTTAGCGATGACACTGCTGCCTGCATGGTCTGGAGCGACAGTATCTTTGTGATGCTGCTGACTCACGCCAAATGGCAAACTTTTACCACCAGACCTATTCCGGCATCAGGCAGCAGCGAAGTGATGCTGGCACTGAATGCTGACAGCATTGACGCGGTCAATCAGTTTGTCGCGACGGCTGGCGCAGCAGGCGGCACTGCCGATGTAAACCCGGTGCAAGATTTAGGGTTTATGTTCAGCCGCAGTGCACTGGATTTAGACGGGCATCTATGGGAAGTGTTCTGGATGGATCCGGCGGCGCTTGCACAGTAGCGCATCGCAATAAAGCGGCGCAATAACAGGCCGACAGCACAGTCAGCACAAAAAAAGGGCCATCAGGCCCTTTTTAACATTTGTCCGCGGCTGCACTCAGAGCTTACGCAGCCAGATATTGCGGAAGCTGACTTTGTCGCCATGATCCTGCAGTTTCAGCGGCGCACAGCCGTGTGGCTGTTGTTGTGGTGGGCCAATCCACTCCGTAGTGCCCAGAATTTCGGTATGGTTTTGCAGCAAGACGCCGTTGTGCAGCACTGTGACATAGCCTGGACTGACACGTTTACTGCCATCAAAACGCGGCGCTTTATAAATGATGTCGTACACCTGCCACTGGCCGGTTGGTTTGGTGGCATTCACCAGCGGAATAGTCTGTTTGTACACGGCGCCAGCCTGACCATTCGGGTAAGTCGGGTTTTGGTACGAATCCAGAATTTGTACTTCGTATTTCTCCTGCAGAAAAATCCCGCTGTTATTGCGCATCTGACCGGTTTTCGCCGGATCTGCCGGTGGTGACTGCCACTCCAGATGTAGCTGGATATCACAGAAATTCTCCACAGTGCGGATATCCCCACTGCCAGGGGCGACTGTCATCACGCCGTCTTTGAGTTGCCACTGTGCAGCGCCGCCATCTTTCACCGCCCGCCAGGCCGATAAGTCTTTGCCAAGTAACGGGATAGCATCTGACGGCACGTTCTGTTGGTCAAAACTGACGACTGCAGGCACCGGCGTCCAGACTTCAGTGCGGGCGGCCTGCGCATGGCGCTCAGCGTCTGTCATTTTGGCAAGCTCGGCGGCAGTTGGGAAAGTGTCAGTCGCCGCCTGCGAGGCAGGCGCCACAACACTAAAAACCAGCGCGGCGCTAAATAAAACTGATAATTGCTGCATATAAAAACTCTCACAAAGTAGTTGGGGGCGCTGCTAAAAAACAGCGCCTTCTGTTGCCTAAAAACCCAGGCTATAGAAACCAAGGCCTGCCATCAGGTCGCCCAGGCCTTATCGCCTTTTTTATACGGCAGCGCGCCGTCATAGCGCCCCGGTACTGCGACATAACGCAGCACTTCGGTTGCTCCCACTTTGGATGTGAAAAACACAAAAATACTCAGCTGCTTCAGCAGCGTAAAATAATGCGGCTCGATGGAGGCATCACCTTTGCGGTTCGACACATTGGTGCTGTCGTTGCTGGCGATGGCCGCGTTGCGGGCACTGGCGTCTTTATCGAGCTGCGTTAGCAAGGCGGTACGCTCCGCTGCCGTCAGCTGCAAAAAGTCGCGCTGATATTGTTGTTTGCAGCTTGCCTGCAAGGCCGCAAGCCCGGCGACAAACAGCGCTTGTTGTTTGGCGTCATAACAATCCTGCACCATCACAGCCATCTGCGCGCCGCAGGCCGCATCTTTTGCACCCGGCGTGTCGGTACGCGGTAAAATGGTTTCAGCAATTTCGTCCAGCAGCATAATGTCGCCGGCGCCAAATAAGGCTTTGGCTCCGGTCACAGGTTTAACACCTGCGGCATCTTTCGCCAGTGGGCCTGCGGCCCAGGCTTCTCCACCGACAAAAGCGAGGCCAGTGGCGGCGGCAATCATTTTTAGCAGGTCACGTCTTTCCATCTCAGAGTTCCCCTTTTTTCAGCGCTTCGACGGCGAAATTAGCCGCACGGGCGGTCAGCGCCATATAGGTCAGCGACGGGTTGACGCATGACGCTGATGTCATACAGGCGCCATCGGTGACAAACACATTCGGCGCATCCCACACCTGATTATTGGCATTTAACACCGACGTTTTCGGGTCGCGGCCCATCCGGGCCGTACCCATTTCGTGAATACCCATACCCGGCGCGTAATCGCCGTTATAGCCATGCACGTTTTTCACACCGGCTGCTTCAAAGAACTCCACCGCATCCTGCATCATGTCTTTGCGCATGCGCAGTTCGTTGGCTTTCATCTCGACGTCCATTGCCAGCACCGGCAAGCCCCATTTGTCCTTCACTTTCGGGTCAAGGAAAATCCGGTTGTCATGGTGCGGTAGCATTTCGCCAAAACCGCCCATGCCAATGGTCCAGTGACCGGGTTCAGTCAGTGCTGCTTTTAAATCGGCGCCAATCGACAGCTCTGCGACATCACGGCGCCAGTTTTCGCGGCTCGCCGCGCCCTGATAACCAAAACCGCGTAAATAATCGCGTTTGTCGCCGCCCCAGTTACGGAAGCGTGGCACATAAAAACCGGTAGGCCGGCGGCCAAAATGGTACTTGTCGAGATAACCTTCGACTTCGCCATAAGCGCCAACGCCTAAGTGATGGTCCATCACGTTGCGGCCAAGCGCATTGCTGCTCGAACCCAAACCACCTTCCCACACGTCAGTGGCTGAATTCATCAAAATCCAGGTGGAGTTAAAAGCCGACGCATTTAAGAAAATGATTTTGCTGGTAAATTCAACGGTTTGATTGGTTTCACTGTCCAGCACTTCCACACCACGGGCGCGTTTTTTGTCTTTGTCATACAGCACTTTAGTGACAATCGAAAACGGCCGCACTGTTAAATTGCCGGTTTTCATCGCCACAGGTAAAGTCGACGACTGGGTGCTGAAATATGCACCAAAAGGACAACCCAACCAGCATTTGGCGCGGTACTGGCAATTGACACGGTTTTGTTCCGGCTTTGGCTGGGTGATATTGGCGGTGCGGCCACAAATTAAATGACGGCTGCCACCAAAGGCTTTTTTGATGCGTGCGGCGACGTCTTTTTCGACGATATTGAGCTCAAACGCTGGCAAATATTGCCCGTCCGGTAACACATCCAGGCCATCGCGGTTGCCGGAAATGCCGGCAAAACGTTCGACATAATCATACCAGGGCGCTAAATCGGCATAACGGATTGGCCAGTCTACGGCCACGCCTTCTTCCAGGTTGGCGGTAAAATCGCGTTCATTTAAGCGATAACTTTGCCGGCCCCACAATAATGACCGCCCGCCCATGTGATAACCGCGATACCAGTCAAAGCGTTTTTTCTCGGTGTAAGGTGAATCCTTTTCATTGGCCCACATGCCGAAGGTACTTTCATTCAGCGGATAATCGCGTTTGAGCACCGGATAATCCTGCTTCATTTGCTCAGTAGGCCGGTCGCGGTGCGGATAGTCCCAGGCCTCTTTCATCGCATTGGTATAGTCTTTGATATGTTCAATGTTACGGCCGCGTTCGAGCAGCAACACTTTGAGGCCTTTTTCGGTCAGTTCTTTGGCCGCCCAGCCACCGCTGATGCCGGACCCCACGACGATGGCGTCGTAATGATTTTGCGCAGTTGTCATCTGTTTTACCTGTGATCTGTTGTGTGGGCGCTCTGCCGGCGCCTGCTGTCGGTGAATAAAGCTGTATCAGGTCAAACGTCACAGATCCGGACTGCGTCCGCCAGTGACTGCACCTTGCCCTGTGGCGTTGCCGGCGTCGGAATAAATTCCTGCGCCAGATAGCCTTTAAACCCGGTCGCGACTATCGCCTTGGCGATTGCCGGGTAATACAGCTCCTGCGTGTCATCAATTTCATGGCGTCCCGGCACCCCGGCAGTGTGGTAATGGCCAAAATACTGATGGTTGTCCGAAATGCTGCGGATGATGTCGCCTTCCATGATTTGCATATGGTAGATATCAAACAGCAGCTTAAAATGATTTGATTTCAGTCTCTTACAAAGCTCGATGCCAAAGCGTGAGCTATCGGCCAGATAATCCGGATGGTCTACTTTGCTGTTAAAAAGCTCCATCTGCAGCACCACACCACGTTGTTCGGCCTGTGGCAAAATCTGAGACAAACCAACCACCGCATGATTCAGTGCGGTTTCGCGGTCCATGCCGCGGGCATTACCGGAAAAACAAATCAGGTTGGTGTAGCCGGCGTCAGCAACTAAATCGATATGCGCTCTGTAGCGTTTGATAAGCTCAGGGTGAAATTCCGGGTTACACCAGCCGTTGACCAGGTTAATTTCCGCGCCATTACACATTGAGCAGTCGATGCCGTATTTCTTCAGCGTCGGCCAGTCTTTTGGCCCGACCAAATCGATCGCATTGAAACCCAAGGATTTGACCAGCTGGCACAGCTCTTCAATTGACAGATGACCATAAGTCCAGCTGGCGACTGAGTGCCGCACGCGGCCTTTGAGTGGCGCAGCGTTATTTGCTGCAACGTCATCTGTAGCAGGCGTTTGCGGAGCAGTTGCCGCACAGCCACTCAGTAATATTGACGGCCCGGCGACACCAAGCGCCACACCGCCGGCAGCGAGCTGTTTCAGCATATTGCGGCGTGACTCACCAGAAGACTGGGTGGTTTTAGTCATGACGGCCATCCTGCGCAGCTAAGGTCTCGTTTTTGAAAATCAGCGCAAACAGCACCAGTACCACAGCGGCAAAGCCAGCCGGGAATAACCAGATCTGGTTCCAGTCCGCGCCAGAGGCCGTGGTATAGGCCTGTGTCACTTGCCCGGCCACGCTAAAGCCAATCAGCATGCCAACGCCGTAAGTGGCGAGTGTGATAAGGCCCTGCGCCGCACTTTTATAAGCTGCACCGGCTTTGCTGTTGGTATAAATCTGGCCCGAGACAAAAAAGAAGTCATAACAAATACCGTGCAGCGCAATACCAACCAGCAACAAGGCCACACCACTGCCGGCATCGCCATAGGCAAACAGCACATAACGCAGCACCCAGGCCGCCATGCCGAGAATTAAAGTCCAGCGGATGCCAAAGCGGTTTAAAAACAGCGGCAGCGCCAGCATAAACGCCACTTCCGACACTTGCCCCAGCGTCATTTTGCCGGTGGCGTTTTCAACGCCAACAGCGGTTAAGAATGGGTTGGCATTCTGGTAATAAAACGCCAGCGGGATACAAATCAGGATGGACGAGACAAAAAACAGCGCAAAGTTGCGATCTTTTAACAGCTTCAGCGCATCCAGGCCAATCAGCTCACCCAGTTTCACCTCACTGCCACGTGCCGCCGGCGGCGTGGCTGGTAAGGTAAAGCTGTACAGACCAAGCGCCAAAGACGCCACCGCACACATCAGGAAAGTGTTTTGCAGCGCACCAGCGGCAATGGCGTCGGCTGCGTCCCAGCCAAACAGGTAGCTAATCACCAAACCGGCTGCGATCCAGCCGATGGTGCCCCAGACGCGGATTTGACCGAATTCACGCTCCGGCTGTTGCATCTGACCAAAAGACACAGAATTCACCAGCGCCAATGTTGGCATGTAGGCCAGCATATAACCGAGCACTAACGGATAAAATGCCGCGAAATCAGTCGCCTGCGCCATCAGATACATCAACACTGCGCCAATCAGGTGTAAGACCGCCAAAATGCGCTCCGCATTAAAAAAGCGGTCAGCGATAAGGCCAATAAAAAACGGCGCGATAATGGCGCCCCAGCTTTGGGTCGAAAACGCCATACCGGTTTGCGGGCCGTCAGCACCGAGGTTCTGGCTTAAGAAAGTGCCCAGTGTGACAAACCAGCCACCCCAGATAAAAAACTGCAGAAACATCATCGTACTGAGGCGTATTTTTATTGTACTCATCGTCATCCCCGTGATTTTTTGTTGTTGTCTTGTCTGTTGCGCTTTATGTGCCGGCCGGTTGTCGCGCTACACCGGCCGCTGTTTTGACTGGTAAAAGATTTATGCCGGCTTTGTTATTCCAAACCCAGAATGCGTCGGTTACGCGCGGCATCCGAACTACCGCCAGCGAAATCATCAAAAGCTTTGGTGGCCCTGTTGATCAGATGCGCGGCGATAAAAGGCGCCCCTTCTTTAGCACCTTGCGCCGAATCTTTTAAGCAACATTCCCACTCCAGCACGGCCCAGCCACGGTAACCGTACTGAGTTAACTTGCTGAAAATGCTTTTAAAATCAACCTGACCGTCGCCTAACGAACGGAACCGGCCCGGTCGGTCGACCCAGTCCTGATAACCGCCGTAAACGCCGGCACGGCCGTCTGGCCGGAACTCGGCATCTTTGACATGGAACATTTTGATGCGGTCATGGTAGCGGTCGATAAAGGCCAGATAATCGAGCTGCTGCAGCACAAAATGGCTGGGGTCAAACAGGATATTGGCGCGCGGGTGGTGATTCGTAGCTTTGAGAAAACGCTCAAAACTGGCGCCGTCGTGTAAATCTTCGCCCGGGTGAATTTCATAACAGACATCGACACCAGCCGCGTCAAAGGCATCTAAAATCGGCAACCAGCGTTTGGCCAGTTCAGCAAAACCCTGCTCGACTAAACCGGCCGGGCGCTGCGGCCAGGGATACACCAGATGCCACAATAAAGCACCGGAAAACGTGGCGTGTGCCTTCAAACCTAAATTCTGACTGGCTTTGGCCGCCAGCTTCAGCTGGGCAATCGCCCATTCGGTGCGCGCCTTGGGATTGCCGCGCAAATGCGCCGGCGCAAAGTTATCAAAGAGCTCGTCATAAGCCGGATGCACCGCCACCAACTGCCCCTGTAAATGTGTCGAAAGCTCAGTGATGCTGATCCCCACAGCCGCACATTGTGCTTTGATGTCATCACAGTAAGCCTGACTCGTCGCGGCTTTTGCCAAATCAAACAGCGCCGGGTCGTTAGTCGGCACCTGAATGCCTTTGTAGCCTAAATCGGCGGCCCATTTCGCCATACTAATCAAATTGTTAAATGGCGCGCTGTCGCCCATAAACTGTGCCAGGAAAATCGCCGGGCCCTGAATACTATTCATTCGGTTTCCTCATTTAACTCGGTCGCAACAAGCTGGTTTAATCACCTGCGCTCATCGGCTTAGCCTACATCCGGCACGGCCTGCCATTTTTCACTGCTCACGTGACTTACTGTGTCAATAAAAGCCATGCCGCGTAAGCCGGCGCTAATGCCCGGTACACCTGTAGGCGTGCCGCGTGCACCGGCGCGGATTGCATTGGCAAAATCACGGTACAGATTGGCCATCGCTTCTAAATAACCTTCCGGGTGCCCGGCCGGTAAACGGCAACGTTTCAGCGCTTCAGCGCCTAATCCGGCCTGACCGGCACCAGCACGCAGCACGTAAAATGGCGCGCCGTGTGGCCGCACTATGATGCTGTTCGGTTCCATCTGCTGCCATTCCAGCCCGCCTTTGTCACCGTAGAGGCGAATTTTCAGTGCGTTTTCTTCGCCGGCACAAATTTGGCTGGCAATGAGCACACCGCTGGCACCGCCACTGGTTTTAAATAACGCCGCACCGTCATCGTCCAGCCGCCGGCCCGGTACATGGCTGGTGAGTTCCGCGCACAGCTGGTTGATACGTTGGCCACTGATAAATTCCGCCAGACCAAAGGCATGAGTGCCTATGTCGGCCATACAGCCGCTGTTGCCGGCCTGCGCCGGATCTGTGCGCCAGCTCGCCTGTTTCTGCGCGCTGGCTTCTAAATTGTCGGTGAGCCAGCCTTGAGGGTATTCGACATAAATTTTGCGTAAAGTGCCAAGCACCCCATCGGCCACCAGCTGTTTCGCCTGCCACACCATTGGGTACCCCAGATAAGTATGCGCCAGGCCATAAAGCCGGTCACTTTGTGCCAGTTCGGCTGCGAGCAGTTCAGTTTCCGCCAGCGTAACACCGGCCGGTTTTTCGCAAAATACATGAAAGCCGGCGGCAATCGCAGCGCGACTGACCGGCACATGCAGCTGGTTCGGCGTGACTATCACCAGCAGCTGCATCCGCTCGTCTTCGGGTAAAGCCGCTTCTGCGTCCAGCATCTGTTGCCAGCTGGCGTAAACCCGTTCTGGCGCCAGATCGAGGCTCTCACCAGTGCGCTGATTGTTGCCGGGGTCCCGGCTGAAGGCACCGCAAACCAGTTCAGTCTGACCATCTAATGCTGCGGCATGGCGATGTACAGCGCCGATAAACGCGCCTTCACCGCCACCTAACATGCCTAAACGAATTTTCTGCGAACGCGGGCGGACTGATTGGGTCATCGGGTTATCCTGAATCATTTGCAAGCTGAAATCGTTACTGCGGGTTGGCAGTCCAAAGGTTTTAGGAACACGCCCGGCAGGTCTTCTATAAAAAATGTAACGGATTACATTTTATAACGTCAACCTAAAATCCGCTCAAAAGCAAAATATTTGCGGCATTTTTGCGCAAAACCAAAATAAGCATCGCACCAGAAACGAGCATTTGCACTAATTTATTGCGGATAAATCCATCACCACCTCTTCACAGCGGCGTGAAGATCCCTTATAAATGTTACCGGTTACATTAAAAGCTATTGCATCCCACAGCCTGCAACTGAGTAGAATGCCGGTTTGGATCCAACAAAAAGAACGCTTATGTCCAATATCCGCGAAGTGGCCCGACT
This sequence comes from uncultured Chromatiaceae bacterium, assembly GCA_946481195.1. The sequence goes on along the minus strand of CAMLNG010000012.1, from coordinate 6,185 downwards.
GGCCGAAGTGTCTGTGGCCACAGTGTCCCGGACTTTGCAGCAACCCGATTTGGTGTCGCTGAAAACCCGCAATAAAGTGCTGGCTGCTGTCAAAGCTGCCGGTTACAAACCCAATTTGATGGCGGTACGTTTTCGCTCCGGCAAAACCCATAATTTAGTCGTGCTGGTGCCGACCGTCGCTAACGTGTTTTTCGCCCGCGTGATCAGCGGCATGCAGGAAGCCGCCCACGACAACCAATATGCGTTGTTACTTGGCAATACGCTTGGTGATGATGAGATGGAAGCGGCTTATGCCCGCATGGTGCAGACGTCGCAGGCCGATGGCCTCATTCAGCTGCGCGCCCACAATCCGTTTGATGCGCTGCAACAGCCCGACGCCGGCGACGATACCGCTGCACTGCTGCCGATGGTCAATGCCTGTGAAGTGCTGGACAAAGCACCTTGCCCGACTGTAGTGCTGGATAACCGCGCCGCCGCCTGTGCCATGACTGAACATTTATTAGCACTCGGCCATCGCCGCATCGCGATGATTAAAGGCCCGGCCAGAAGTCCGCTCACGCGCGACCGGGTCGCCGGTTATCGCGACGCACTGGAAACGGCCGGCGTGCCTTTTGCTGCCGAGTTACTGTCGCCGGGTAACTTCTCGCTGCAATCCGGCTTTGACGCGGCGGCTGATTTGCTGGCGCTGCCCAACCCGCCAACAGCAATTTTCTGTGAAAACGACGAAATGGCGATTGGTGCTATCCAACGCATTAAACAACAAGGCCTGCGCGTGCCGGCGGATATTTCGGTGGCCGGCTTTGATGATATTTCTTTTGCCGCTTTTGCCGATCCGCCGCTGACCACTATCGCCCAGCCGGCGGAAGAGTTTGGCCGCACGGCAGTGCGCCTGCTGATTGATGTGCTGGAAGGCAAACTCAGCAAAGCACCCAAAGTCATTTTACCTTTTGACCTGGTGATCCGCGCCAGTACCGGGCCTGCACCGGGCGGGCAAAACAATTAGCACAAGTTGAGTTAGTAAAACTGCAATCAGACCACAACAGGGAGCTTCCACATGACCACGACCGAAAAACTGCCCTCACCGGGCCGCCGCCAGTTTCTGCAGCACAGCAGCGCCGGCCTTGCCGCTGTTGCCCTGCTCGGTAACCCGTTACAGGCGCTGGCTGCTGAGCAGAAAAGCAAAGCCGCGAAAAAAGCTGGCCTGCAGCTTTATACCTTGCGTGACATGATGGAAAAAAGTGTTGCCGACACGCTGAAACTGGTGGCTGGTGTGGGTTTCGGTGATGTCGAATTCGCCGGCTATTTTGGCCACAGCGCCAAAGATATCCGTAAATTGCTCGACGCCAACGGTCTGGCGGCGCCTTCAGTGCATGTGCCGCTGGAAGTGCTCAGAAGCTCGCTGCCTCAGGTTATCGCGGATGCCAAAGTCATCGGCCATCATTATATTGTGCTGCCCTGGTTATCACAGGAACAGCGCGGTGATTCAGTCGACAGCTATAAAAAGCTGGCGGCAGAACTGAACGGATTTGCCAAACCGATTAAAGACGCCGGCCTGCAGCTGGCTTATCACAACCATGATTTTGAACTGACGCCGGTCAAAGGCGGCCTGCCTTATGATGTGCTGTTGAGCGAGACCGACAAAAATTTAGTGAAGATGGAGCTGGATTTATTCTGGGCCGTTAAAGCCGGCGTTGACCCGTTAACACTCTTCGCTGCCAATCCGGGTCGGTTTCCGCTGGTCCATGTCAAAGACATGGCCAAAGACGGCGCTATGGTCGACGTTGGCACAGGCACTATTGATTTTAAAGCCATTTTCGCCAAAGCCGAGCTTGCCGGCATTCGCCATCAGTTTGTCGAGCATGACAACTCCACCAACCGCATCACCACCATCCGCCAGGGCTATCAGAGCCTGTCTCAGGTGCTGCAGGGCTAAGTGTCCGGTTGCTATTGCCAGCAACCAGACACGCTGAGAAACAGCATGGCTTGATGGTGCGGCCATGCTCAGCCTGATTTATTTTCGACGTGACGCCGAAAATTCTGCAATATACCAAGCCAGCCCTGGCGCTGCATTTCTGCCGAGTTTTCATCTTCCGCATCAAAGCTTTCAGTGACTTTAACGCCATCCGGCGTATTGCTGAATGCCACATCCACCTGACGGCCGTCTCCCAGCTGATAACTCAGCGCCTGATAGGGCCTGACAGCAACAAAGGTACCAGCAAAATCAAAACCAAAGGAACCATCTTTGGCTTCCATCCGGTAATTAAAAGTCCCGCCCACAACCAGCTCCAGTTCAGCCCGCGGGCAACACCATTCGTCGATAGCAAAGTTCCAGCAAATAATGTCTTGCGGTGTGACAAAGCTTTGCCAAACCAATTCCAGAGGCGCATTTACTGTTGTTTCAATTGAAATTTTCATTATCACTCCGTTGCTTATCAGTTCAAATCAGCAGACCTGCATGAAGGTCCTTCCTTCTGGTCGAAATGCGTTTAAGCAAATCGACAACTTTTGAAAAAAAATTGAATTGAATTTTCAGATGCACTCAGATGGCCACAAAACCGGTAGAGCGTCAGCCCGGGATGTCAGTTACCTGGATAAAGCAGTGTTACCAAAAGATACCAACCGCCAGCTCTGCCCACAGCAGCAATACGCACGCGAGCAAGCACAGCACCGCCAACAGCCGCCAGCGCCCGGCTGGCACATAGCGTTGGCACAAAGTGCTGCCAAAAAAGGCACTAAACAGCAACAAAGCCGCGGCAGCAAAATCACCAGGCCCCCACTGCATCTCAGTGCTTAGCAACATCGCGATGAGCGGCAACAACAAAACCAGCAACGTCAGCACGATACTGCGGGTGGCTAACTGTAACAGAGGGAACGCCGGTTTGTTGGCTTTGGTGATAAAGTCTGTTGACATCTTTAGCTCCTTTTCCAGTCCACGAACTTCGGGGTGAAACCAACTGATTCAGCCATGATGCCACCATTTTTGTGCCGGGATCAGTACAAACTTCCAAAGCAGCGCCACGGCAATACCAGCCAAACCCAGCAGCTGCTCGCGGTCAGCAGCAAACACTGCAAGAGCCGCAGCGGCAAGCAACAACAACGTCGACCATAACTGTTGGATTTTTATCTTTTTCAGCGTCTGCTCGTTGGTGTTATGGCTAAGCACCGACGCCTGAGTTGCAGCAGTATTACCCGGTTGCGCAGCAGTTGTTGGCTGTACCGCAGTTGCAGGCGCGCCGCCTGAGGCAATGCTACTCTGCACAGTCTGGCGAACCGGCGCCAACACACGGCTTTGATCGGCCCCAAGATAATCGGCGACATAAGGCTGCTGCAGCTTAGGCGGCACACCGGTTAGCCGGGCTGCGGTGTGATACCACTGCCGGCAATACTGCACCCAGGCCGCCGGATAGCGGTTTTCAAAATCCAGCACAAAAGCAACGATGTAATTACGCACATAGTTACTGCTGTCGCTCAGAGTGACGGCACGCAATACCTGCATCAGGCGGGCGCTTTCAGCCTGTTTGGTTTGATGCTGCGCATAATCGGCCAGCAAATTATTTAATTCGAGCACAGCGACAAACCGGGTTACTTCCAGTGGTGCCTGCTGTGCACCATGCTGTAATCCATCGATGTCACCTAGAGCCACCAGCATTCTGGCGATATGCCAGGACAAATGCTGATTCACCTCACTGAACCAGATGTCCAGCAGTTGCGTCCGTTCATCTGCACTGATTGAGAGGGGCGTTTGACGCAACAGTACTTCCATTGCTTTCAGTACACAATGACGCAGATACAGCTCTGAATGGGCATAAAGCATCTGCAGATACTGACCCAACTGTGCCTGCGCCGGCACCGCCTTTTCAATTTCAGTCTTTTGAGACGGACTGAGATGCTGTGCTGGCAGCGGGCCATGATCTGCATCTGGGACAAACAACATAAAATCGCTGGACATAGGCTCTCCATGCTATCGGCTTTCACCTTTGATCTTTGTTATTCAACAGTCTACCAGTCGCCGCCGCTAAGGCCAGTATCTGCTACAACGGCAATACCATATCGACCCGGTGCATGTCAGTACCCCAGCCATCTGTCGTAACCGCCAGCGTCTTGGCGCCAAATTTGGCAAAAAATGGCGCCGACAAATGACTGGCGGCGATACTGATTTGGCTGATTTGTTGCACCTTTGCCAATAGCATCACCCGCTGCATGATGGCCCGGCCCACACCAAGCCCTTGTAACTCCGGGCTTAGTAGGATCCAGTTAAGCGCGAAGTGCTGTCTGTCGCGGCAGATCAGGCCAAAAGCACCGATAACCAGCTCGCCCTGGCAACACAGTTCATAGCCAGACGGTGCTGCATCCAAAAACGCTGCATAATCATCGCGTTCGTTAGGCGCAAAAAACGCCGGACAGTTGTGGTCAAACAAGTGCAGACAAGCAGCTTTGTCTTTGGCTGTGTAGGCGATAAAACTCAGTTTTTCCATCCAGTGACGGTCCTCTGCATTGGCACTTTCCACTCAGAGCTTTGGCTTTTCCACCAGCGCTCTTCTGCTGATATATCCAAATAATGGCAAATTTGCCAGGCGCACAGCGACCAACAGTTGCTATTTAATGTCGATGGAAAAATATTTTGCTTCGAATGTCATGCCATGCTGCTGATAAAACTGATGCGCGCGCTCTCTGGCGACGCCAGAAACCAAGCGGAGTTGGCTGCAACCATTTGATTTTGCGTACTCTTTTGCCCAGTTCAGCATTTGCTCGCCGTACCCCTTTGAACGTTCAGTCTGGCAGGTGACCAAATCTTCAATTTCGAGGTATTTGCCGCGATGCAACCAGGCGCCACAGCGCAGCCCCATCACTGCCTTGATTTGCGGATTTTTCAGATACACCAGCTGATACCCGTGCTCTCGCATCAGCTCGCGAACAGCAGCAACAAAACCTGCTTTGTCGAGCTGCGGGCGCAGCTGCGACATCACGAGGTAACAATCGGCAATGTCCTGCTCAGTCCCGGCAATTGCTATTTCCATCAATCGGACTCCTTGCTGCGTCAAAGCGCCTGAGGGTTGAGGCATCAGGCCTGCTCTTGCACGATCTCGATTTGCGCGATGTTTAACACCCGGATGTGCGTCTGATAATAGTATTTGCCCGACGGCTGTCGGTTTGCACTGATAAAATCGACCCGCACCCGCTGAGCGCTGCCTTTGACTACTATTTTTTTACCGTTAAAAAACGCTTCGGGCCCAACACCGTATTTCGCCTGCAATTGCCCGACCACGGCTGGATATATCGCCACTGTCACACTGCGCTGATCCCGGTAATCGAGTTCAGTATTCAGATACACCACCGCCCCTTTGGTGTCCGTCGCTTTGATATCCAACAAGTACTCACCCGGCACGCCTGCTGGCGCAGACTCCGCAGCACTGCGGATTATCTCCATGGTATTGGCAATGGGCTTTGCATGCTGTTGGTCTGACAGCGGTACTGTGGTACTGCAACCGGCTAAAAAAACAACCAAACTGATTAAAACCAAACGCATATTTATTTCCTTATAAAACTATCAACAGCAAAAAAGATCAATGTCACAGCGCTTTACCCGCTCATTTTATTATTTGGTCGTACTTTGCCGACAGCAGCCCAACATCTCAAACAGGCTTCAATATTGATTATAAAAAATCCTGGATAAGCCGCTGATTGTAGGTCGAACCCTGTGCAGGAATTGCCTTAGTCATAAATTTTGGCCTCACCAAAAGAGAACGACGCTTTTTGGATCAGACCATTTTCGATTTCATAAACACACAGCATTTCAATCTCGCCTTTGCCTTGCGGAAAATTTCGGGTCACAACCTCATGATCCACAACAACATTTGCCATCACCACCCTGTTTAACAACCGTGCATGCAAATCAGGCTCGGCAAATCGCTCTGCAATGCGCTGGCGCATGGCCTGGTGGCCTTCGGCGATGCATTCCCCATGCAGGCTGTATTGTTTTGCATCGGCAGCATAAGTAACTAACCAGCCATCAATATCTTTGTTGTTGTAAGCATCCAATTGACGCTGGATTAAAGCGGCGTATGCATTCATAGCTTATTGCCCCCATTTTTAGTCATTTGGCACTCCTAGGGCGTGTGATGTTTGGCGGTTAAGTTTTGTTCGTTTCGGCCACCGCGTGGTGGTGGCGTTTTGGGCGCGAAACG
>CAMLNG010000011.1 GCA_946481195.1 uncultured Chromatiaceae bacterium | reverse complement strand
CTCACATAGAATGACTATGCCACGCGCCTCGTTTCGCGCCCAAAGCGCCACCAATTCGAACAAAACCTAACCACCAAACGTCAACACGCCCTAGTACCAGTTAAGATTCTTTATGCAACATTTACCCAATCCTGACAATTCTCCCCGTTGCTTTTTTCAGCAACCAAATTTAGAATGAACGTTCACTCTAATTTGGAGATTGTTCCCATGCAGCCTATTCTTCGTGCAAAACCTCTGCTGCCAAGCGCTGTGACTCTGCTCGCCAGCGCCTTATTTTTATCCGCTTGTGGTAAGCCCGCCCCTGCAGCACAAGGCGCCGGCCCGGCCGTGGTGCCGGTTGGTGTTGTTACTCTGCGGGCTCAGGACGTGACTTTAAGCCGTGAATTACCAGGCCGGGTGCAGGCCGCACAAATTGCGGAGATCCGGCCGCAAGTCAGCGGCATTGTGCTGGCACGTCACTTCACTGAAGGCAGTACCGTCACAGCCGGCACCGCCTTATATCAGATTGACCCGGCCCCTTTTGAAGCCGCCCTGTTAAGTGCAAAAGCCGCCGAAGCCAAAGCCAAAGCCAATATCGCCAGCAACAAAGCCAAAGCGGAACGTTATCGCGAACTGCTGAAAATCAAAGCGGTCAGCCGGCAGGATTTTGATGAAGCCGAAGCCGCTTACCTGCAGGCTCAGGCCGAATTACAAAGCGCCAAAGCGCAAATCAACAACGCCCAAATTAATCTGAGCTACAGCAAAGTGCTGTCGCCGATCAGCGGGCAGATTGGCAAGTCCAGCGTGACCACAGGTGCCCTGGTCAGCAGCGGCCAAAGTCAGTCGCTGGCAACTGTGACGCAATTGGACCCTATCTACATCGATTTGACGCAATCAAGCAGTGAACTGCTGGCACTGAAGCAAGCACTGACCAAAGGCTCGCTCGGCCAGGCGGCTACCCAAACTGAGGTCAGCCTGACACTGGAAGACGGCACCACATACGCCCACAAAGGCACGCTGCAATTTAGTGAAGTCACAGTAAATCCGGATACCGGCTCCGTCACGCTGCGTGCCAGCTTCCCGAATCCGGACCAGCTGTTACTGCCCGGCATGTATGTACGAGCCACTGTGCAGGAAGGCCTGCAGGCAAACGCCATGCTGGTGCCACAACGCGGTGTCAGCCGCAATGCCAAAGGCGAAGCCACGGCGCTGGTGGTCAGTAAAGACGGCAAAGTCGAACCACGAGTGTTGCAAACCAACCGCACTGTCGGCAGTAACTGGTTAGTCACCGCCGGCCTGAATGATGGCGACCAGCTGATTGTTGAAGGCCTGCAAAAAGTGCGGCCAGGCGCTGTGGTACAGGCAGTGCCTGCCACTTCAACGGCAGTTGCCACTGCTAAAAGCAACGGCTCTGCCACAGCAGCGCCGGCTGCAGCCCGTTAAGCGAGGTGTTTGATGTCGCATTTTTTTATTAACAGACCGATTTTTGCCTGGGCACTGGCCATTATGGTGATGCTGGCCGGTGTGCTGGCGATCCGCGCCCTGCCCGTGGCCCAGTACCCGTCGATTGCGCCGCCAGCCATCAGTGTCAGCGCCACTTATCCCGGCGCGTCTGCCCGCACGCTGGAAGACACTGTCACCCAGGTTATTGAGCAAAAAATGAAAGGCCTCGACGGCCTGATGTATATGTCGTCGACTTCGGAATCCAGCGGCCAGGTCACGCTGACGCTGACTTTTAACGCCGAAACTGATCCGGATATCGCGCAGGTGCAGGTGCAGAACAAACTGGCACTGGCCACACCGTTGTTACCGCAGGAAGTGCAGCGTCAGGGCGTGACTGTCGCCAAATCCGCGCGTAACTTTCTGATGGTGGTTGGTTTTGTCTCGGAAGACGGCAGCATGACCAACATCGACATCGGCGATTATGTCGCGTCCAATGTGCAGGACATTATCTCGCGCGTTGAAGGTGTGGGCGAGGTGCAGTTATTCGGTTCGCAATATGCGATGCGTATCTGGCTGGATCCGGCCAAACTGCAAAACTTTAAGCTGACTCCGGCTGATGTAAGCAACGCCATTGTGGCGCAAAACGCCCAGGTGTCTGCCGGTCAGCTGGGTGGTTTACCGGCCGCACCAGGCCAGCAACTGAACGCGACCGTCACGGCACAAAGCCGGCTGCAAACGCCGGAACAGTTCCGCAATATTCTGCTGAAAAGCGCTGCAGATGGCAGCACGGTGCGGTTAAGTGATGTTGCGACTGTTGAACTCGGCGGTGAAAGCTACAACGTAGTGGCGCGCTACAACGGCAAACCGGCCTCAGGCATCGGTATTAAACTGGCGAGCGGCGCCAACGCGCTCGATACCGCTGAAGGCGTCAAACAAGCCTTAGCCGATTTAACGCCTTATTTCCCGGCCGGCCTTAAAGCTGTAGTGCCATACGACACCACGCCGTTTGTCTCGCTGTCGATTGAAAAAGTGGTCCATACGCTGATTGAAGCAGTAGTGCTGGTGTTTTTAGTGATGTACCTGTTTTTGCAGAACTTCCGCGCCACGCTCATTCCCACCATCGCGGTGCCGGTGGTACTGCTCGGTACTTTTGCCATCCTCTATGCCTTTGGCTATTCGATTAACACCCTGACAATGTTTGCCATGGTGCTGGCGATAGGTTTGCTGGTTGACGACGCTATCGTCGTGGTGGAAAACGTCGAACGGGTGATGACCGAAGAAAACCTGTCGCCGCTTGAGGCCACGCGTAAATCGATGGACGAAATCAAAGGCGCTTTAGTGGGTATAGCCATGGTGTTGTCGGCGGTATTTGTGCCAATGGCGTTTTTTGGTGGCTCCACCGGCGTGATTTACCGCCAGTTCTCTATCACGCTGGTCTCGGCCATGGCACTGTCAGTGCTGGTGGCGCTGATTTTAACGCCGGCGCTCTGTGCTACTTTGTTAAAACCCAGCCATGTGCCCGATGCAACTTCGTTGGCCGGCCGGTTTTTTGGCGGCTTTAACCGCGGTTTTGATAAAACCAATCAGGGCACACAAAGTTTTGTCGCGCGGATGATTGCGCAAAGCAAACGTTATCTGCTGGTGTATGGCGTGATTCTGGGTGGCTTATTGTATGTATTCAGTCAGTTACCATCGGCGTTTTTACCAGACGAAGATCAGGGCATTTTGTTTAATCAGGTAGTGTTACCGGCTGGCAGCACCACAGAACAAACCTTGGGCGTGGTCGAAAAAATGGAGCAGCATTTCCTGGTCGACCAACAGGAAGCGGTGAAGTCGATTTTTACCGTGGCCGGTTTTAGTTTTGCCGGCTCAGGGCAAAACGCCGCCATTGGCTTTGTCAGCCTGAAACACTGGGATGAACGGCAGCGGCCAGATCTGCATGTCGGCGCCGTCGCCGGTAAAGCCATGGGCTACTTCGCTAGCATCAAAGAAGCTTTTGTGTTTGCCTTCCCACCGCCAGCAGTAGTGGAACTTGGCACCGCCAACGGCTTTAACATTTATCTGCAGGACAGAGCCGGCCTTGGCCACGACCAACTGCTGCAGGCGCGCAACATGCTGCTGGGCATGGCAGCCAAAAGCCCGGTGCTGGCCGGTGTGCGGCCAAATGGTCAGGAAGATACACCGGAACTCAAACTCGACATCGATTTAGCCAAAGCCGAAGCGCTGGGCGTCAGCCAGAGCAGTATCAACAGCACGCTGGCAACTGCCTGGGGCAGTAGTTATGTCAATGATTTCATTGACCGCGGCCGGGTGAAAAAAGTCTTTCTGCAAGGTACGGCCGACAGCCGGATGGCGCCGGAAGATTTAAGCAAATGGTATGTGCGCAACAGCAAAGGCGACATGGTACCGTTCAGCGCTTTCGCCAGCAGCCACTGGAGTTATGGCTCACCACGGCTGGAACGTTACAACGGTTTCTCTGCGATGGAAATTCAGGGCGCGGCGGCACCGGGTTACAGCACGGGTCAGGCGATGGACGAGATGGAAAAACTGGTGAAACAGCTGCCTGCCGGCGTCGGCTTTGAGTGGACCGGTATTTCTTATCAGGAACGTTTGAGCGGTGGCCAGGCGCCGATGTTATACGCCTTGTCGTTGTTAGTGGTGTTCCTCTGTCTGGCCGCTTTATATAACAGCTGGTCAGTACCGGCAGCGGTGATGATGATTGTACCGCTTGGGGTCTTTGGTGCTGCGCTCGCTGCACTGGTGGGTAATCTCTCCAACGACATCTACCTGCAGGTTGGTTTGTTGACCACTATTGGTCTGGCATCGAAAAACGCCATTTTGATTGTTGAGTTCGCCATTGCGCGGATGGAACAAGGTTTAGGCCTGGTCGATGCTGCGGTCGAAGCAGTGCGGCTGCGCTTGCGGCCTATCCTGATGACCTCCATGGCCTTTATCTGTGGCGTGATCCCGCTGGCGATTGCTTCCAGTGCCGGTTCAGGTGCGCAAAACGCGCTGGGTATTTCGGTGATTGGCGGCACTTTAGCCTCCAGTATTCTGGCCGTGGTGTTTGTGCCACTGTTTTTTGTGCTGGTGCGCCGGTTGTTCCCGGCCAAACCCACCGCAAACACTCAGGGTTAAGGAGCTTTTGATGGTATTGCAATTAAAAACGGCCCGTTGCTTGCGGCTGAAAACACTCAGCATCCTGACGGCCATGGCGTTAACCGGATGTTCGTTAGCACCGGAGCTGCCGCCAGCTCCGGCCGCAGTGCCGACAACTTATTCGCAAACGCCAGCGGATACAGCGGCCCCACAGGCCGCCAACTTGTCCTGGCAGGCCTTTTTTGAGGACCCGCGCCTGCAACAGCTGTTAACGCAGGCGCTTAAACAAAATCATGATCTGAAACTTGCCGTGCTCAATGTCGACCGGGTACGCGCGCTTTACCAAATCAGTGACAGCAACCGCTATCCGGCGCTGGACTTATCCGCCAGCCAAAGCCGGCAACGGCTGCCGGCAGATCTGAGTCAAAACGGCAGTGCATCTGTCCAGCAGCAGGCCAGCGTCACTGTCGGCAGCAGCTGGGAGCTGGACCTGTTTGGCAAAGTCCGCAATCAATCTGAACAAGCGCTGCAGCAACTCTTTGCCAGTGAAGCGGCACAGCAGGCGGCACAGGTCAGTTTACTGGCTGAAGTCGCCGGCAGCTGGTACAGCTATGCCAGCAATCTGCAGTTGTTAACACTGGCAGAGCATAGCGCCGCAAGTTTCCGTCAAAGCCTGCAGCTGACCGAGCGCAAAGTGTCGCTCGGCGCGGCATCCGAACTGACGCTCAGTCAGCAGCAAAGCTTGCTGGCCAGCAGTCAGGCCGATGTGGCGCGTTATCAGCGTTTACTGCAGCGTGATTTAACTGCGCTGCAGTTACTGGTTGCCAAGCCCGGCGCCGACCTCAGCGCCTGGTTGCCGACGGCACAGCAGTCGCTGCAAGAGCCTAGCCTGCAGCTGCCAGAACTGGCGCCCGGCAGCCCGGCGTTACTGCTGACACAAAGGCCGGATATTCAGCAGGCCGAACATCAGCTCAAAGCTGCCAACGCCAATATTGGTGTGGCGCGGGCGGCATTTTTCCCGTCGATCAGCCTGACCGCAAGCAGCGGTACTGCGTCCAATGAACTGAGCGGCTTATTTAGCGGCGGCAGCGGCAGCTGGAGCTTTGTGCCCAACATCAGTTTGCCGATCTTTAACATGGGCCGCACTCAGGCAAACTTGCAGCTGGCAGAAACAGACCGTACTATCGCGCTCGAAACTTACCAGCACAGCATTCAGCAGGCGTTTCGCGAAGTATCGGACCAACTGACAGACAAAGCCGGTTATCAGGCCCAGCTGAATGCGCTGCAGGCACTGGAACGCAGCAGTTTTCGCAGTAAACAGCTGAGTCAGGCGCGGTTTGATGCCGGCGCCGACAGTTATCTGCAACTGCTGGACGCCGAGCGTACCTGGTACAGCGCACGGCAACAGCTGGCGACAGCACAGCTGAATTACCTGCAAGCACAGCTGGGACTGTATAAAGCGCTCGGTGGCGGCTGGCAGGTTGAATCCACCACCAAAGTGCAATAACCAAACGGAGGAAGCAAAATGACCAGCAAAACCAGACGACAAGACCCGCAACTGGCGCAAAGCCGGCGGCTGCAAGTGCTGGACGCCGCGTCTGATTGCTTCCGCCGCCGTGGTTACCATGGTGCCGGCATGGCGGAGATCTCCAAAACTGCCGGCATGAGCCCGGGCCATATCTATAACTATTTCGACAGCAAAGACGCCATCATCGACGCCATTATTCAGCGTGATATGGAAGAGATGTTTTCGGTGTTTAACGGTTTCCTGCAGGCGGAAGGCCCGTTGCTGGATGTGATGCTGATTGGTTGTGAAGATGGCGTCGATAAACATCTGGACGTGGAAAAAGGCGCGTTAAAACTGGAAATGATTTCGGAAGCGGCACGCAACGACAAAGTTGCGCTGTCACTGCAGGCTTCCGATACCGAAGCGCGCCGGCTGATGAAACAGTTACTGCGCCGCGACGGTAGCCTGGTGCGTGACCTGCCGGACACTGAACTCGACAGCCGTATCAGCGTGATGTTTGCGCTGTTTGGTGGCCTGATGATCCGCCGGGTACTCAATCCGCAGCTGGACCGCGAAACGGTGCTGATTGCACTCAAACCGGTGATCCGCACCTTGCTGACGCCCTTCTGAGTCCCAAGGGGTGCTGTTTGAACAGCAGCCGCCCCCGCCAAAAGTCTAAGTTCGCCGGCAGCAAAAAACAGCTACATTCTGAGCTGTTACTTTTGCCGGGACCACTGCCATGACCAACACTGTTCAACAGCCACATCTGCCACTGCAACGCTATCAACAACTGCACCAGCAAGCCGCAGCAGCGCCGGAACAGTTCTGGCAGCGCGAAGCGGCGCAACTTGACTGGTTCGAAGCCCCGACACAAATCCTCAGCCAAACCGACGCCGACCACTACCAATGGTTTGCCGACGGCGTCTTAAACAGCTGTTACCTGGCGCTCGACAGTCATGTACAGCAAGGCCGCGGCAATCAGACTGCGCTGATTTATGATTCGCCGGTGACCGGCAGCAAGCGTCGGTACAGTTATTTACAGCTGCTGGATGAAGTGTCGTTGTTTGCTGGCGTGCTACAACAACAGGGCGTTGGCAAAGGCGACCGCGTGGTGATTTATCTGCCGATGATCCCGCAAGCGCTGATTGCAATGCTGGCCGTGGCACGACTGGGCGCTGTGCATTCAGTGGTGTTTGGTGGTTTTTCCGCACATGAACTGGCGCTGCGCATCGATGACGCCACGCCAAAAGTGATTGTCAGCGCGTCTTGCGGTATCGAAATTAACCGGCTGATTGCTTATAAACCTTTATTGGATGAAGCACTGGAGCTGGCGCAGCATCAGGTCACCAGCTGCATTATTTTCCAGCGCGAACAACTGTTGGCAGAAATGCAACCAGGCCGCGACTTAGACTGGCACCTGGAGCTGACCAAAGCGCATCCGGTCGCTTGTGTGCCGGTGCAATCAACAGATCCGCTGTACATCCTTTACACCTCCGGCACCACCGGCAAGCCCAAAGGTGTGGTGCGCGATAACGGCGGCCATGCGGTCGCGCTGTCGTACAGCATGCGTACTATTTATGACTGCGGCCCCGGCGACGTGTTTTTTGCCGCCTCAGATGTCGGCTGGGTGGTGGGCCATTCTTATATTGTTTATGCGCCGTTATTCGCCGGTTGCACCACTGTTTTGTATGAAGGTAAACCGGTGTTTACGCCGGACGCCGGCGCGTTCTGGCGGCTTTGTGCTGAATACAAAGTCAAAGTGTTATTCGCCGCCCCGACCGCCTTTCGTGCCGTGCGTAAAGAAGACCCGGACGCGCTGCTGCAAACTTATGATTTGTCGACTCTCAAGTACATTTTTATGGCTGGCGAGCGCTTAGACCCGGCGACTTATTATTGGGTGACCGACAAAATCGGTAAACCTGTGATTGACCATTGGTGGCAAACCGAAACCGGCTGGGCCATCAGTGCTAACCCGGCCGGCATCGCACTGTTACCGGCCAAAGCCGGTTCCGCCACAGTGCCGGTGCCGGGCTATCAGGTGGAGATTTTAAGCGACGACGGTAGCCCGCTTGGCCCGAACGAACAGGGTTATATCGCAGTGCGGTTGCCACTGCCGCCGGGGTGCCTCAGCACCATTTGGGGCAATGACGAACGTTTTGTCGACGGTTATCTGCGCACTTTTCCCGGTTATTACGCCAGCGGCGACGGCGGATACCTCGACGAAGACGGTTATTTGTTTGTGATGGGCCGTACCGACGATGTCATCAACGTCGCCGGCCACCGCCTGTCGACCGGCGAAATGGAGCAAATAGTCGCCAGCCACCCGGCCGTGGCGGAATGTTGTGTCATTGGCATCCACGAACCGATCAAAGGCCAGCAGCCACTGGCGATGGTGCTGCTGAAAAACGGCAGCAATATCGCAGAAACCGAGTTGGAAACCGAGCTGGCCGCCATGGTGCGCAAAGAGATTGGCGCCTTGGCTTGTTTTAAAAAAGCCATTATCGTCAAACGCTTGCCGAAAACCCGCTCCGGCAAAATCCTGCGTAAGCTGCTCAGGCAAATCGCCGCCGGCAGCGAATACAGTATTCCGTCAACCATCGACGACCCGGCCTGCCTGGCTGAAATCGAACAGATCATGACAGAAAAAGCACTGGTCGGCAGCCTGTAAAGCCAGCTGCATCAGGCTGACCTATACTGTCCCTTTTGGCAGAGAAAGAGGGACATTTAATGACCACCCGCACCGAACACGACAGCATGGGGGCGCTTGAAGTGCCCCAAAGCGCTTTGTATCAGGCGCAGACTCAACGCGCAGTGCAGAATTTTCTGATCAACCAAACCCCGATGCCGGCCGGGTTCATCCGGGCCATGTTATTGATTAAACAGGCCGCCGCTCACAGCAACAGCGCGCTGGGCCTGCTCGATGCCGACATTGCCGACGCCATCAGTAGTGCTGCTGCCACTCAGCTGGCAAACCCGGATTGGTCGCAGTATCCGGTACCGGTATTTCAGACCGGCTCCGGTACCAGCAGCAATATGAATGTCAACGAAGTTTTGGCGACGCTGGCGAGTCAAACGCTTGGTAAGTCAGTGCATCCAAATGACCATGTCAATCTGGGGCAAAGCAGTAACGATACTGTGCCGACCGCCATTCACGTCAGTGCAGCCATTGCCATTCACGGACAACTGTTGCCGGCGCTGCAACAATTGCAGCAGGCCATTGCTACGCAAAATGCACTGTCCGGCACCATCTTAAAAACCGGCCGCACACATCTGATGGACGCGATGCCGGTGAAATTTTCTCAGGTTTTTGCCGGCTGGCAGGCGCAGCTGCACCATGTCGAAGTATTGCTGCAGGAACAGCTACCGCGTTTACAACAGTTGGCGCAAGGCGGTACTGCTGTGGGCACCGGCGTCAATGCAGCACCGGGTTTTGCGCTGCGTTTTGCCGCGGAGCTCAGTCAATTAACCGGCCTCAGCTTTATGCCCAGTGGTAATTTTTTCTTTAGCATGGGTACGCAGGATACTGCAGTGGCGTGTTCCGGCGTATTAAAAACATTAGCGGTGGCCCTGCTGAAAATAGCCAATGACCTGCGCTGGATGAACTCTGGCCCTCTGGCGGGACTGGCAGAGATTGAGTTACCGGCGCTGCAACCCGGCTCTTCCATCATGCCGGGGAAAGTGAATCCGGTGATCCCGGAAGCCGTCGCAATGGCTTGTGCTCAGGTAATTGGACACGATACCGCCATCACCATCGCCGGCCAGTCCGGCAACTTTGAACTGAACGTGATGTTGCCTTTGGTCGCCAATAACCTGCTTGGCAGCATTGATTTACTCAGCGGCAGCTGTACTGCCTTTGCCCGGCAATGTATTGCCCAGATGAAAGTACGGGCCGACCATACCGCGCGGGCACTGGCGCTGAACCCGATCCTGGTGACTGCGCTCAATCCACTGATTGGATATGAAAAAGCCGCACAGATTGCCAAGCAAGCCTATCAGCAGCAAAGGCCAGTGCTGGATGTGGCGCTGGAATTATCCGGTCTGCCCGAAGCGCAATTGCGGATGTTACTGGACCCGGCCCGACTGGTATAGCGGGCCTGCCCCCCCCTCAAAACAACCGCGTTGCAAAAATTCGAAACTATTACACGGTTTTTTCATCGGTGCCGTCAGTGCGAATGCGGTAGGATAATCAACCATCACCACCGAACCTGTCGGTGGTCCATCCCGGATGACCGTTTGGCAGCCAATCGGAGTTGTAACCATGGATCTGTGGCAATGGCTGACGCTGGCAGGCGCTGTGACGCTGTCTGGTATTTCCAAAACCAGCTTTGCCGGCAGCCTGGGGCTTTTAGCCATGCCTTTGTTATTACTGGCATTTCCGGCTGATCGGGCGCTCGCCTTATTATTGCCGGTGCTGATCCTTTGTGATGCCTTTACGCTGCAAAGCAGCTGGAATAAATGGGATCTGACCGCGCTGCGGTTTTTATTATTGCCGGCGATTCTTGGCATCGTTGCCGCCAGCTTTGTGCTGGTGCTGGTGACCATTCAGCAATTGCAGCTGTTTATTGGCATTGGTGCGACACTGTTTGCGCTGCGTTATTTCTACGGCAATGCCGATTTAAGCCTGTTTGCCGGCGCTAAAGCCGGCATCAGCCTGGGGTTTATCAGCGGCGTCAGCTCCACTTTATTACACGCCGGCGGCCCGCCGTTGTCGTTGCATCTGTTAGCGCGCCAACTGCCGCCCGTCAGCTATATCGCTACCAGTGCAGTGTTTTTTGCCGTGCTGAACCTGCTGAAAGTACCGGCATTCTGGTTGACCGGTCAGTTTGACCCGGCCGATATTCTGCGGGTGCTGTACTGCACACCACTGGCATTTATTGCGGTACAGGCCGGCGTCTGGGTGCAGCGTAACCTGCCGCAGCAGATGTTTATCCGCTTGTTATATATATTGTTATTAGCCAGTGGCCTCGCAATTACTGCAGGTGCATTGTGGTAGGTCTGCATTTTTTCTTGCCTCAACAGGAGTCTTGTCATGAGTAACTTAACCCCGCTGGTTGCCGGCGACTGCACCGAAGATTCCGGCTGTGGCGCCATCCTAAAAATCATCCGGCCACGGCAAAAAGATCTGGGCGGCTTTTCGGTGCGCCGGTTGTTGCCGGTAGCCGGTCAGCAAATGGTTGGCCCCTGGATTTTCTTTGACCATATGGGCCCGGCGTTTTTTCCGGCCGGTTCTGGTATCAATGTGCGCCCCCACCCGCACATTAACCTCGCCACTGTGACTTACCTGTTTGAAGGTGAAATTTTGCATCGCGATTCACTTGGCAGCCTGCAGCCGATCCGGCCCGGTGACATTAATCTGATGGTGGCTGGTCGTGGCATCGTGCATTCAGAGCGCGAGCGGCCGGAAGTGACAGCTGTGGATCACCAACTACACGGCCTGCAGCTATGGCTGGTATTACCGGAGGCTGACGAAGAAACCGAGCCCGCGTTTTATCATTATCCGGGCGTGCAAATCCCTTCCGTCAGTGTTGAAGGCGTGCCGGTCCGGGTCATTATGGGCAGCGCTTATGGTCAGACGTCACCGGTCAAACAGTTTGCGCAAACGCTGTACCTTGAAGCGCATCTCAAAGCCGGTCAGTGTCTGGTACTGCCGCAGGCAGCGGAGCGCGCCTTGTATATTGCGACGGGTCAGGTTCAGCTGCGGGATACTGCAGTAGACCAATACGACATGGCAGTGTTGGATGCCAATACCGTGGTGACGGTTCACGCCATCGCTGATAGCCGCATCGCTCTGATTGGCGGGGAAGCGATGAGCAAACGTTTTGTCGAATGGAATTTTGTTTCCAGCCGGCGTGAGCGTATCGAACAGGCCAAAACTGACTGGCAACAAGGTAAGTTCCCTAAAGTGCCGGGTGATGAAACTGAGTTTATTCCGCTGCCTTGAAGGTACCTGGAAGTTGTCGTGTTGCATGCCGACAACAATCGCACGCCACGTGGTGGCCATCGAGTGACGACCAGCAGCTTCAGCTTGCACGTACCTACATTTGAATTGCAAAGGTAGGTACGGTCAGCAACGCGCCACCGTACAGCAAATCATGACTTAACGTTCAATTTCGACTGGGCATAACTGGTCTAAAGCGTTCGTGGCCACGTAAAGCCAGCATCAGTCACCAACCCACATCTGCCCATGACCAAAGAATTTAGCCCAGCCGACTTGTCCCGCATTATTGAAATGGTGTAGAGCACCATATAGTTTAATAAGCGAACAGCAGAGCAGCCTGAAATTGCCTCAGGCAAGGCGACACGGCGAAGGAATAGTGGTGCTCTTTCGAGCTGTGGCAACGCCGCATGAGGCAATTGCAGGCGCTCCCGGACGGGCGATAGCAGAATGGCCGCATGCGGCGTTAAATTTTCTCGCTTTAGAACCACTAAAGCTTCAAAAATCTGCCTTGCCTGCGGCCATTCTGCTTATCGCTGCTGCCGCTTTTTAAGCTATATGGTGCTCTTGGAAGACCGCACGCCGTTTGAAGCGATAGAACAGTTGTATGGCCTGAACCAACATCAGCTGATTAAACTGATGCGAAGAGAACTGAATGCCGGTAGTTTCCGCTTATGGCGCGCCCGCACCTGTGGCCGCACCACTAAACATCTGGCACTGCGTTCGCCTGAAGTGAACCGCGGCTATTGCCCGAGCCAATATAAACGCTAGATGCTGAAGCTGGCTGCTCTGGGCCGAAATCAGCTATGATTGGCAGATGTTCTGTCGTCCATAGGAACTGTCCTATGCGTAACATCCCTCGCATCCTTCTGACCACACTCTTGCTGGGCCATGCCTCTGCAGTACATGCAACGACTGAAGAAGTCTGGACTGAACAACGCTGCGCAGCGCTGCGTCAGCTCAGTCAACCAGATGTCAGGGTACAACAGCAATTACAGCAGCACTGTGCATCGAAAATATCCACCGCAGGCAACCCAGCCAAGGTGATGCCGGTGCAGCTCGATATCACCGCGCCAGCTCAGCAGCAGCCTGCAGTGCAATCACCACCGCCACGGGTACAACATAACAGCACACTGGAAACGCTCGGCAGCAGCATGTTGCTGGTTTTAGTCGGTTTTTGGCTGTGGATGGGGCGGAAGTAACAGCTCCGCCCCGCGACTTCAGGTGAGATTGGCGATAGTCTGGCTGACTGTTTGGGCAACAGTCGCGATTTCAGTCTGGGCCTGATGCGCCTGATTCACCAGCAATAAGCCGGCACCGGACAGCTCACTGGCATTTTTCATCCGATCCAGCACTGTATGCGTCAGGGCCATATTACGTTCAACGACAGTTTGAATTTCCACCGTCGAACTGCTGGTGCGCGCGGCCAGGTTGCGGACTTCATCAGCGACTACGGCAAAACCCCGGCCTTGTTCGCCGGCACGGGCCGCTTCAATCGCGGCATTCAGTGCCAGCAGATTGGTCTGATCAGCAATAGATTTAATAGTCGTAACAATGGCGGAAATCGCTTTGGATTCTGCGTCCAGCTGCTCAATTTGGCTAAATGTCTGACCGACTTCAGCAGAAATACTGCCGGAATTTTGCTGAACGGCATCCAGTAACTGCCGGCTTTGCGCGGCCACCTCCACGGTTTGCAATGAAGACTGCAACGCTAACGCGGCAACCCGTTCGACTTCCATCTCATGTTCGACCCGACCGGTAATATCGCAGGCAAACTTGATGACTTTACTCACTTTGCCCTGTTCATCAAAGATCGGGTTGTAAGTCGCTTCCAGCCAGATGGTCTGTCCGGCTTTATTGACCCGTTCAAACCGGCCGCTTTTAAATTGCCCCGCCCCCAGTTCAGTCCAGAAATCCGGGTACTGCTGAAAAAAACCGGCCGGGCAAAACAACCTGTGGTGTTGTCCGACAATCTCATTTTCACTGTACCGCACTGTTTGCAGGAAATTGGCGTTGGCTCGCACTATAGTGCCGTCGGGCTGAAATTCGATCACGGCCATGGATTTGTCCAGTGCGCTGATAATCGCCTGTTGGTCGGCGAGTTGCGCCATTTTGCCTGTCACATCGGCTGCAAATTTAACAATCCAGCGCACCTCATTGTGTTCAGTCACCGGAAAATAGTTCGCTTCCAGTTTAATGAGGTCACCATTTTTTTTGTAACGGCTAAAAGTCCCTGACTGGGCTTCGCCCCGCGCCAAGGCATGCCAGAATCGCTGATAATCACTGCTGCGGGCATAATCAGCGGCACAAAACATCCGGTGATGCTGGCCGACAATGTCCGGTTTGGCATAACCGACCGCAGATAAAAACAATGGATTGGCATCCACAATTTCCCCTTTGGGTGTGAATACAATCATCGGTTCCTGTTGCTGTACGGCTTGGTAAAACAACTGTTCTAAACTACTGGCCTGAGGCAGGGTTACCTCAGTTTTACGCTGAAAGAACTGTCCGAACATATCTGCACCTGCTGGTTTGACGGCCTAGCTGTCCAGCTGACCCGGCCTATTGGGCGGACGAAAAACAAAATATTATTTTCCGTGTTATCTGTTCCTGTACTGCAAAACTTTTGTACTGCTTAAACTTGCCAGCCAACTCAGATTTGACTGTTGCTGCAGAAAATCAAAGGTTAAAAAAGGGGCTCCATCCCGGAGCCCCGGTCACGACAACATCGTCTTCCTTCAGCCCCCCAGCTTCCGGTCGGTGATGTATCAGCGAACGCAAACACAACAGGCAGCCAAATCGGAGGACAGCCACCTGCAGTGGTATTCAGTCAGACGATAAATCGCACGACCAGGCTGTTGAGATCCACCGCCAGACGCGACAAGTCATGCGCAGCTGCGCTGGTCTCGTGCGCGCCAGCCGCGCTTTGTGTCGCTAAATCACTGATATTAACAATATTACGGTCGACTTCGCGGGCGGCTTTAGATTGTTGTTCCGCAGCGCTGGCAATAATATGGTTACTGTCACTGATACGGTTAATTTGCTGGGCGACCATGTCCAGTGCATCACCCGCCTTGTTCGCCTGCTCCAGTGCCAGCTCAGCTTTGTCCCGGCTATGTTGCATCGAAGCAACTGCGGCCTGTGTACCGCCACGAATGTTCTGAACCATCAGTTCGATTTCTTTGGTCGAGCTTTGGGTGCGATGCGCCAGCGCCCGCACTTCATCCGCCACCACCGCAAAACCGCGGCCGGCATCACCGGCGCGTGCCGCTTCAATCGCCGCGTTTAATGCCAGTAAGTTGGTTTGTTCCGCAATGGCGCGAATAACATCCAGCACTTTGCCGATATGTTGTGACTGTTCCGCCAGTTCGCCAACCAGGCCGGCACTAATCGCCATGTCTTTGTTGATGTCCTTGATAGCAGTTACAGTCTGTTCGACTTGTTGTTTGCTGACTTGTGTATTGTGCGCAGACTGCGTCGACGCTTCTGAAGTGGCCATGGCCGTCTGTGCGACTTCATCCACCGCCGCACTCATTTCGGTAATGGCTGCAACCGCTTGTTGGATCTCATCATTTTGCTGGGTCATTCCGGCGGCTGCGCTGTCGGTTACGGTATTGAGTTCTTCCGATGCAGACGCCAGAGTTTGTGAAGATGCAGCGATATGCCGGATAGTCTCGCGCAGGTTTTGCTGCATGGTCCGCATCGATTCGGCCAGTTCCGCCATCTCGTCTTTGCCGCTGACCTCAATAGATTGGGTTAAATCACCGCCGGCAACTTTCTGCGCCAGGCGTAGCGCCCGCCGCACCGGGATCACAATACTGCGGCTCAGTACCACAGAGGCCACTGCTGCCATAATCAAACTGACCAAGACAATACCAATCACATAACTCCAGCTGTGGCCGTAGCTTTCTTCTGACAATTCAGCTTGCTCTGTTGCATGTCGGGTGATCATCCCGTTGAGCTGCAGCAATGCTTTAGCCATATCATTTGCCGCATCAGCCAGGCTGGTATTGGCGAGATTCGTCGCTTCCTGATGGCGATTAGCGTCCACCAGCGCAGCGACCTCTGTTTTAAGCTGGCTGTACCGTAAAAAGGCGCTGCTGAACTGGTCATAACTTGCCTGTTCACCGTCAATGGAAATCAGCGGTTCATAAAGCTGGCGGGCATCTGCGATATGCTGATTGATTTCTTTAATGGTCTCTTTGGCGACCTGTAATTCGGTATCGTTCTGCGCGATCAGCAGGCGCAGCGTAAAAACCCGCATCCGCATCACATTCAGATTCAGTGCCGCCAGATGTTCCAGACTTGGAATGGTTGTTTTATCTATCGCTTCGGTGATTTTGTGCATGGAATTCATGCTGTATAGGGCAAACGCGCCCTGTATCAGCAACAAGATCCCGAGGAACGCAAAACCAATGGTGAGTCGCACACCTATCCTGAAATTATGTAACTGCATCACTTCAACCTCGTTGGGGGGAACGGATTTTAGCTGAATCGTTGCTGATTGCTCATCGTTAAAGTACAGGACACTTGAGACATTAGCAACAATTGAGACATTTTTTAATCGTTTAAGATCGCTAACTAAACAACAAAAATGGCAGTTTTTTTGTACACTGAGGACATTTGGGACAAAATTAAGGCGGGAAATACTGATGTAACATGTTTTGAGGTACTTTCATCTGACTGTCCATTGTCTACGTACTGAATGTTCAGCTCGGGCAATTTCTGCCTTGCGCACTAAGATAAGTGTAGTCTCAGTTATGGAAACGCTGGTTCGGGAATGCCGGAAATGCAAAATTTAATCGACGCGAAACAACTGATGAAGGTATTCAGCAAGGTCGAAAAACAGGGGACACCGGCGCAGACGCCGGTAGGCAATGGATTTGAGCTGGCAGGCATGCAGGTGGCCACCGGTTTTGATGGCTATGACCTATATTTCTTTGCTGAAGGCGTCAGCCTCACTTTAGGTTTTCACCAGAAATATCATATCGATGCAAAAAACGAGCAACAGATAGATCAGTTTATTCAATTGCTGAAACGCATCGACAGCCAAGGCTGACAAGTCAAACCAACTTTCAATAGGAGCAGGTCTCATGGCAGAACAACCGCAATTCAGCGTCGAGCTGCGTTTATTAGATGGCTATAAATTCGAAATTGACTTTGGTGAGGCCGGTCAGTTGTTCAGCGACGAAACCCCACCGCTTGGTCACGGCGAAGGGCCGAATCCGTCCTCTCTACTGGCCGCCGCGGTCGCCAATTGTCTGGCAGCTAGCTTATTGTTTTCTGTGCGGAAATTTAAAGAAGAGCCGGGGCAAGTGAAGGCCGTTGTGCATGGCGAACTGGAGCGGCAGGAAGGCCGTTGGCGGATTGGCAAACTGCAGGTTGAGCTACAGCTTGGCACTGACGCGAGCACACTGCCCCATCTGGAGCGTGCTTTAAGTCAGTTTGAGAATTTCTGTGTCGTGACGCAAAGCGTGCGTCAGGGCATTGAAGTAGCCGTTCAGGTGCGCGACAGTACGGGCAAACTGTTGCATCAGGGGTGAACCTGGTCAGCCGCCTTGCAACAAAAAGCCCGCAACTGCGGGCTTATTGTTGCAAGGCACACTTAGACCTCAACCGGCAGACCGGCATCCAGCCAGGCCTGAAAACCACCCGCAACTGAGTAAACTTGAGAAAATCCCATCTGTTGCAAACTTAAGGCAGCTAACGCCGAACGGGCACCGGAGCGGCACATCAAATAGACCGGTCTTGCCGCCAGTTCAGCCAGTGCCTGCTGCGGCTCACAATGTGCCGCCACAGCAGGATGCTGGTGAATTTTCATCTCCAGCACGCCGCGCGGATAATTCACCGCGCGATCTACCCGGCCTTGCTGAAATTCATCGGGTTCGCGCACATCAATCAGAATACTTTGATGGTCGGCCAGCTGTGCCGACAGCTGCTGGACCGATATTTCCCGGATTTGGCTGCGGGCTTCTGCCACCAGTTGTTGTGCTGATTTCAGCATAATTGTCCCCAATGGTTACATTTGGATATGGCCGGCACAGTTCGCCCGCCCGTGACTCACGCCATATTAGAACATACTAAAGTTAATCACTCAATCGCCTCGACTCAGCGCACAAAAAAGCCTTAGCGGCACCAGCCGCGGATTCATCAGCTAAGCTGTGAGGATAAGCCCCGTCAGAATTGCACTATGACCATCGAAGAATTCGAACGACAGCGTAAACGCCGCCTGTTACAGGTTTTTTGGTTGACCGAAGCCGTGTTGTTGATTGAAGTGGTACACCGGCTTTATGCCGCTGCGGTACACGCCTGGGAGCTGTCCGCCGTATTGTTATTCACTGCATTGTTACTGAGTCCGGTCTGGTTCCTGGCGCAGCGGGATACATTAAAAATTGCGACGCGCTGGTTGTTAATTGCCCTGACTATACTGGTCACAGCGCTGTTATGGGTGTTCAGCGGTTTGTCGGACGAAGCCTTGTTAGGCTATCCCTGTATTCTGGTATTTGCGGCACTGATGGGGCTGCGCCGCACCTTTTTGTGGCTGACCGCTTTTATGCTGATGAATTTGCTGTTGATTGGGCTCAGCAATGACTTCGGCTGGGTACAGCATGTGCCGGTGCGCAGCAACATTCACTCAGCTGTGTTGTTGGCGATTATCCTGGGGTTATTGGCCAGCAGTGTCTGGCTGATGATTGGCGATTTAACCCGGCTGGTACAGGCGCTGCGTTCAGAAAACCACAGAGTGCATCAGTCGCAGTTACAGATCCGCCAGCTGATAAATCATGATTCTCTCACCCAACTGCCGAACCGGGTTCTGGCCCGGGAACGCTGGGAGCAGGCCGTTCAGCGTTGCCAGCCGCAGGATCATTGGGTGGCGCTGTTATTTATTGATTTGGATAATTTCAAGCAGGTCAATGACAACCTCGGTCACCATGCCGGCGACAAATTACTGCAAAGCGTGGCCAGCCAGTTACGCAGTCATCTGCGCGGCTCTGACCTGGTCTGTCGCATCAGCGGCGATGAATTTCTGGTGCTGGCCGAAGGCGTCCGCCAACAAGATGAAGTACAGCAACTGGCAGAAAAACTACTGGCAGCAGTCGCCACGCCGGTGGATTTTGCCAACACAACTTTCAGTTCGACTTGTTCCATCGGCATTGCCATAGCGCCACGGGACGGCACCGATTTTGATCTGCTTTGCCAGAAAGCGGATAGCGCCATGTATCAGGCCAAACATTTCGGCCGCAATCATCTGGCGTTTTACGACGCCAGTCTGCAGGCAGAAAAAACCGCGACTGCGCGATAAAACGCATAAAAATGCCCGGCCAGCAGTAAATGAAACAGCCCGAGTGCAGCGTCCTCCCCAAGCGGCAACACACTGCTCAGTGGCACCGCCAGCAATAGCGCTAACGCCAGGCTCAAGCCAAGACGTGCCGGCGCCAGCTGAATGAGCCGCAGCAGAGCCAGCACCAGCATGGCGTCCCGCAGCAGGCCAGGTAATGCAAACACTGCGGGCAATAGTGCCAGTACCAGCCAGCAGCCCCAAACCTTGTCAGGCAACCTGCCCCACAACCGCAGCGCCGCCGCGAGATACAGCGGCATCATCCAGCCCACCGACACTGTCGTCAGCAGCTGGTGCAGCGGCAACACCGCCGTCACACCGGCATAGCGCAGTGCACCGACCGCCGCATTGATGGCGATAAAAACCAAAGCGCCGGCTAATAGCAGCGAAGGCCACTGCCCTGTTGCAGTGTGTCGAAACTGCCAACAGCGCAGCGCGCCGAAACCAAGCGCCAGCACCAGACATACTTCTCCCGTAACCGCGTACCACATCAGGGATACTCCATCAAACAGAAAAATATCAGTTCCAGAAAAAAGGCCCCGCAGGGCCTTTCACAGTTCTTCAGTTAAAACGTCAAACCAAACTCAATGCCGTACATCCGTGGCAAACCCGGAGTGGCGATAGGCGAACCCACTGCCATCGCCTGACCACCGGTCTGAATAATGTATTGCTCATCCAGCAGGTTGTTGACAAAAAACGCCAGGCTAAACGGGTGGTTGTCGCTCTGCCAGCTCAGCCGGGTGTTGACCAGACCAAAGCCTTTGATTGAGTTCAGCGCGTCATTATTCAGCCCTTTGACACTGCCCTGCTCAAACGGCAGCACCGCCAGTTTCGGGCCATCCACACCCTCAGTGCGATCGCCGGTGTAGCTGTAGGTCAGGTTGAAGTTAAACTGGCCATTGAGGCCGGCAAAATAATAATCCAGTAACAAACTGGCCTGATCTTCCGGCATGC
>CAMLNG010000010.1 GCA_946481195.1 uncultured Chromatiaceae bacterium | reverse complement strand
TGCGCGTCGCCAAAGCGGGCGATAATTTCCTGATAATACTGTTGTTGCTGTTCAACGCTGGCACTGGCAAATTTCGGCTGGTATTCGCGGTATAGCTGTTCCCAGTTGAGCTGGCGTTCGGTGGTGAAGGCATAATATTGCTGGATATCCTGCCAGAAGAACTCGAAATTTTTGGCACTGTCCTGCTCGCCATTCATTGGTTGCTGGCAGCTGGCCGGCAATTGATCCAGGCGTTGAAATTGCCCAAACAAACCAGGGTCCTGTGCCAGCTGAAGGTTTTTGCCATCGGCGCTTAATTGCAGTTGCGGTGTCAGCGCCTGAACTTCAGCGGCCGGATGATCGGCCTGGCGCACACAACCAAATTTATTCAGATTAAAGATTTGCAGCCGGTTCTGTTCCAGCTGCCACACTGTGCCATAGCCGGTTTTTTGCCAGATGCCCTGCACAGTGGCTTTGGTTGGATTGATTGCCTTTCTCACATCATCATTGCAGCCGCTCAGGTTCAGCAGCAAACAACACGCAAGTGTGATTGGATACAGTTGTTGCCGGTTCATCAGATGTCCTCCATTTAAGCTGGCAGCAGTGTAGGGAAGGTGAAGGCGGATAACTGTCGTGGCTTTGCTGCGGAACTGTCAGCCTTTGTAAGCAAACTGTGTATGCAGTACTGGTTTTGCAATAAAGAGGTCTGATCAGCAAAAAAATTGTCGCAGTGTTGTCGAATGGCATCGGCGACAACCGACCAGTGGCGATCTTTGGTTTAACTTTGAGGAGCACTTCGATGCCACACACTGATCCCTTACTGCCCAAGTTACACAATCAGATTGATCACTGGCTGCAGGCGGTGAAACGCGGCGATCTTGCCGATGTCCGCAGTTGCTATACCGACGAAGTCCGCGCATTTGATGCCGTGAAACAACTGGAATTTTCTCATGCCGACTACTTCACGCATTGGCAACAATGTCTGGAGTTTTGTCAGAGCCATGTTGCTTTTGAACTGCGTGATGTTCAGATCCGTCATGGCGGTGATTTGGCCATATTAAATGCGTTGCTGTACTGCGCCGGGACTAACGAAAAAGGTGAAGTTCAGGGCTGCTGGATGCGCTTAACCCAGGGCTGGCAGTTGCAGCAGGGTCAATGGCGGATTTTTCACGACCATTTTTCCGTGCCCTTTGATATGGTAAGCGGCGCGGCTTTGTTTAATTTGCAGCCTGATGGGGCGTGAGGAACATACCGATGAAATATTTATGCCTGGTTTATAGCGACGAAAAGCTGCTGCATTCGTTGCCGGAAAGCCCCAAAGATCCTGAGTGTTTTGCCTACGCCGCAGCCGTGCAGCAAAGTGGCCGTATGCTGGCCGCCGAGGCCCTACAGCCGGTTTCAAGTGCCACCACAGTCCGGGTGCGAGCCGGTAAAACCCTGTTAACCGACGGTCCTTTTGCCGAAACTAAAGAGCAGCTCGCCGGATTTTATCTGGTCGAAGCGCGCGATTTAAACGAAGCCATCACGCTGGCGGCCGGTATTCCGGCGGCGCGGGTGGGGTCGGTCGAAGTGCGGCCGGTGCGTGAACTGGATGTCTGAACTGGATGCCTGAACTCAATGTCTGACGCAGTCACACCGGCCGTCATTGCGGCTTTATATCAACAGCATTCGCGCCGGGTACTGGCCACTTTAATCCGTCTGCTTGGTGATTTCACGCTGGCGGAAGAAGGCTTGCAGGACGCATTTACCGCCGCGTTGCAGCAGTGGCCGGCTCAGGGCTTGCCCGACAATCCGCTGAGCTGGCTGGTGTCGGCCGGTCGCTTTAAAGTCATCGACAAATTACGCAGCCAGCAGCGGCAACGTGTCACGGCTGAAGCCTGGTTGCTGGAGCAAGGGGACGACGCTGGTCTGGTGACTGATACTGAGTCGCCGGACGACATGACGTTATTGCAGGATGACGAGCTGCGACTGATTTTTATCTGTTGTCACCCGGCGTTGTCGCCGGAAGCGCGCCTCGCGCTGACTTTACGCGAAGTTTGTGGCCTCACCACCGAACAGATCGCCAGCGCCTTTTTGCAAAGCCCGGTGACTATTGCCCAGCGTATTGTGCGCGCCAAACAAAAAATCCGCGATGCCGCCATTCCGTACGAAGTGCCGCAGGCGGCCCAATTGCCGGAGCGGCTAGACACCGTGTTAAAAGTGATTTATCTGCTGTTTAACGAGGGGTATAGCCAAAGCAGCGGCGACAAATTGTTGTGTGGCGAGTTATCGGCGCAGGCCATTCGCCTCGCCCGGCTGTTGCAGCAATTGTTGCCGGAAGATGGCGAAATCAAAGCGCTGCTGGCGTTATTGTTGCTGCAGGAGAGCCGGCGCGCGGCGCGGCTGGATGTCGCGGGTGATTTGGTGCTGTTAGCTGAACAGGACCGCACTTTGTGGGATGCAGCGCTGATAGCTGAAGGCGTCCGGCTCACTGAACAGGCGTTGTCCGGGCCGCGTTTTGGCCCTTATGCGCTGCAGGCAGCGATTGCAGCACTGCATGCCGAAAGCCCGGCGGCATCCGCCACCGACTGGCCACAAATAGTCGCCTTGTATGATGTGTTGCTGCGGCTGGAACCCGGCCCGGTGGTGGCATTAAACCGGGCTGTTGCCATCGGCCAGCGTGATGGTGCAGCGGTGGCATTGCCACTGTTGCAGGCGCTGGCACAACAAGGGGAGCTTGGCAGTTATCATCTGCTCGACGCCGCGCTCGCCGACTGCTACCGCCAGCTGCAACAGACAGAGCTGGCCAGGTATTATTATCAGCAGGCGCTGACGAAAACCAGTCAGGCGGCGGAACAACGTTTCTTACAAAAAATGCTGAAAATGTTGAATTAACGTAAATTCACCGCTTCATTCTATAGATCGGTCCTGTTACTCTATGCCCAGAAAACAACATGGGAATGGAGTTATCCTGATGAAGTTAAAGCATTTATTATCTATTGTTTGCCACGCTGCTTTTTTGCTGTCGGCAGGTCTGGCACAGGCTGCCGCACCAGCCACCACCACAGCTTTTCAGCCGCTGCTGGAAAATTCCCGTGATTGTTTTTCCGGGCCGGCCAGCAGTTATGACGGCTTTGTCAGCATGTTTAAACGGATGAATCCGAATAACCCGAATATGGGCGCGATAATCCATAAATCGCTGCCACGCGCCATGTATGAGCAATTTCAGCAACAGCTGCACTGCGAACAATTTGTTTATGATGTCGATGGTGTGAAGGTATTGGGGTATCTGATCCAGCCGAAACAGGCTGCTGCCAAATCTTTGCCGGTGCTGGTGTATAACCGCGGCGGCAATGGCAAAACGGGCGCGTTGCTTTTCCCGAATGCTGTAGGTCAGCTGATGCCGCTGGCGGCACAAGGTTATGTGGTGTTCGCCAGCAACTACCGCGGTGAGCACAACCAGCTGAAATTACCGCCGGAACAAGTGGGCGAAGACGAATTTGGCGGCGCTGATGTGGCCGATGTGTTGGCGTTTAAAACCATGCTGAGCAAAGTACCGGCGGCCAATCCTGCACATGTGGCGATGATGGGCCATAGCCGCGGCGGCATGCAGACCTGGCTGGCCGCCAAACAATGGCCGGAACTGGATGCTTTGGTGATTATTGCCGGTGTGACCGATTTAGAAGCTGAACTGACATTCCGCCCTGAGATGGAAAATGTGTTTAAAGCGCGCATCCCGGATTACGCCAATAATAAAACTGCAGCGTTACAACAACGTTCAGTCAGCCATTTTCTGCCACAAATCCGCGCCGACTTGCCGGTGATGATTGTGCACGGTGACAAAGACGAGCGGGTTGCCGTGGGGAACGCCACGCTTATCGCTAAATTACTGGCTGAACGCAAACAACCACACGAGCTGGTGATAGTGCCGGGTGGTGACCACAGTTTACGTAAACAAATGCCGCAATTGCGCGAGCAGATGGATCAGTTTATCCGCCAACAGCTGCGTTAAATCGCAGCTGCTGGTTTTGCCATAAAATTCAAAATAACAGGGGTGGTTATGTCTAAAATGGTTTGTTTTCATCTTGCTGTGGTGACCGCCACTTTGCTAAGCCTGAGCGCCTGCAGCCAGACGCCGGCCCCGGTTGTCGCGCAGGCCGTGACAGCACCAGCCGCGCCGGCTGAATTTGCCATCCAGCCGGGTGCAAAGCTGCCGTGGCAGACGCTGCGCAGTATCGACGGCAATGAAGTCCAACTGGCAACGGGCAAACGCCAGCTGCTGGTGTTTTTTGCCACCTGGTGCGGTGATTCCAAACGCGCGATGACGCAATTAATGGCCTCTGATCTGGTACGTCAGCAGGATCTGCAAATCATCGGCATTGGCCGCGAAGAGCAAATCCCGGCGCTACAGCAGTTTCGCAGCGAATATCAGCTGAACTTTGCATTAGTCGCAGACCCGGACCGGGCGCTGTATCAAAAAGTCGCCAGCAAAGGCATTCCGCAACTGGTGACGGTGGGTGCGGATGGCAGCATCCGGCAAGTACTGCTGGGGGAAGTGCCGGATGCGATAGCGCAGCTTCGCTGGTAACAAAGCAGCTGCATTGTCAGTTGCTGCAGCTGTGATTCACCGCAGATTCAGGCCCGGCTGAGATATTGGGCCTGAAGATTCAGTCGTCATTCCGCCCGGAGGGAACCATGTCCAGCTTGCCTACAACTCTGTTTTATCCGTCTGCCAGCCTGTTGTTGCTGGCTTTAACTGCCTGCTCACCAGCTCCGGAGCCAGTGAGCGTACCGGCTGACACTGCAGCCGAATCAGCGGTCGTCACCGATAGTCCGGCAATTGCTGAAGAAAATCAGGTGATTCTGCACGCGAGGCTTTATGTCAAAGACCAGACTACGACCGACGCCATTGGCAGCAGCAATCAAATCCAGGCCGCGTTTTATCTGCAAACACCGGTGCGGGTGGAAGGCACGGGCCTGACCGCACGCTTCACTGATATTTATGATCAGGATCTGGTGCAGGGTCAGCTGCAAGCCAGCGGCAGTACAAACTTTAAATCTGACCCGGCATTGACGGAGCGCTATCAGATGCAGGCCGTCTGGCCAGAGCCGGCGCCAGTCACCAAAGGTCGTTTCCGCATCTGGGCGCCGGAACCTTCTTCAATTGGTGAAGGTTATAGTGTCAAAGTAGAGCTGGAAGTGCCGGTCAGCGGTGACAAAAAAGCGCAAATCAGCAGCAATGGCACCCAGCTGGACACCGAAATTACGCACGCCAGGCCAATCCTTTGTGGCACTGAAGACGGCCAGGAAGTATGTAAACTCAGTTACACGGTTGATGCAGTGCCCACTGTCGCACAAGATGAAGCCGGTAAAATATTACTGGAGAATGCAAAAACGCTGTATGCCAGTCAGGGCAAAATTAACAGCGACGGTGGCTTGATTATGTTCGGCAGTCTGGTGCCGGTGTATGGCGCCGTGACCAGTCTGGAAGACGGCCATCTGGTGATCCGTTCCAGCCAAAAGTACAGCCTGAAATTCAAAGAAGCCGATATGGCGCAGCAGCTGGAACTGGTGGTTTGGACCAATGCGCCGGGCGACAGCTGGCAACCGGCCAATCTGCCGCCGCTGACATTCTGAGAAGCTTTGCTCCACTTATATTCAGTCCGCCAACATCCAGTCCGCCGCCGTGCGGGCATGGATGGCGGTGGTGTCAAACAACGGCACTGCCGCATCTTCCGGTTGTACCAGCAAGCCAATTTCAGTACAACCCAGAATCACCCCTTCAGCACCTTGTGCCACTAAATCGGCGATGATTTGCTGATAGGCAAGACGCGACGCCGGATGGATCTGGCCACGACAAAGCTCTTCATAGATCACCTGATGCACCAGCCCGCGCCCGGCCTGGTCCGGGATTATGACTTCGATATCTTGCGCCGCCAGGCGGGCCTTGTAGAAGTCCTGCTCCATAGTAAAGCGGGTACCCAATAAACCGATGCGACTGAGGCCTTGTTGCTGAATTTGCTGTGCTGTGGCGTCAGCGATATGTAAAAACGGCAGCGGGGTGGCGGCGAGGATAGCATCAGCGACTTTGTGCATGGTGTTGGTACAAAGCACCAGACCTTCAGCGCCAGCGTGTTGTAATGCCTGCGCTGCTTCTGCCAGGATCCGGCCAGCCTGTTGCCAGTCACCGCTGCGCTGCAGCGCTTCTATCTGCTGAAAATCCACGCTGTACAGAATGATCTTGGCGCTGTGTAGGCCACCTAAACGCTGGTTGATTTGTTGATTAATCTGCCGGTAATACGGCACTGTGGATTCCCAGCTCATGCCGCCAATCAGTCCAAGTGTTTTCATCAGTATGCCTTTTTATGTTGCAGCGGCACTATTGGTATCACAGCCAGATTTGCTTGTCACAATCCGCCTTGTAACAAGATTTGCGCGTAGCAGCAGAGGTCTCCGGCTTTACGATATACTGGGGTTTTTCTGCAAAAGGCGAACTGGCGATGGCCCTGACTGAACTCCTCATTGAAGACCTCATCCCCGGCAATGGAAATACCATTAAAAAAGGTGGTGCGCTGATCAAAACGCATTATCGCGGATATCTGGCGGATGGCACTGAATTTGATTCGTCATACCGCCACGGTGCGCCCTTTGAAACAGTCCTGAGTAAAAACCGGGTGATCCAGGGCTGGGTACAGGGGTTGATTGGCATGCAGGTCGGCGGCACCCGCAAGTTGCAGGTGCCGGCGGCTTTGGCTTATGGTGAACGCCAAATTGGCAACATGATCCCACCCAATTCAGATCTCATTTTTATTATTGAGCTGCTGGAAGCACTGAACCGGGACGACTAATCCCCGCTGATATCGGGAACCAACGATGACTGATTTATCCCAGGGCTCGGTGCGCCGCCATCTCGTCAACATGGCGACGCCGATGATGATCGGCCTGCTGGTGCAGTGCCCGCTCAGTTTCAGTCTGCTGCAGCTGAAAAAATGCCAACGCCGGCGCTGATTCAGCGGTAAGGAACAGGAAACAGTCTGATTGCCGGGCCGTACTCGTGTTGCCTGACTGATTTCATTACACTGCCTGTAGTGTTATTAACTGCAGGCTGGTGGATATAAATAATGTCAGAACAATGGCTTAGCTTTACAGTAGTGGCGCTGTTGACGACATTTACCCCAGGCCCTGCCGTGTTGTTTACCTTGCAGAATGCGCTCAGTGCCGGCAGCAAACCGGCTTTGGCCGGTGCGCTGGGCAATGCTGTGGGTCTGTCCCTGGTGGCGTTGCTGGCTTTTGCCGGTGTCAGTCTGTTACTGACTCAATCAATGCTGGCCTTTAGTGTCCTGAAGATTTTAGGTGCTGCTTACCTGATATATCTGGCCTGGGGACAATGGCGGCAAAGTGGCGCGTCTTTATCAGTGAACGTTGCAGCGGTGACTGGCCGTGGCTGGTTTCACCGGGGTGTTGGCGTTGCGTTGACCAATCCCAAAGCCTGGTTATTTATCAGTGCTTTATTTCCGCAATTTATCAGTCTGCAGCAGCCGGCGGCTCCACAGTTTGCCGGCCTGACGCTGATCTTCGTTGGTTGTTCTGTGCTGGCTCATACCTTTTGGCTCAGCCTGGTCCGGTTTGGTATGCGGGCCAATCCAAAGCCTGCAGTACGCCGCTGGTTAGGCCGGGGACAGGCACTGTTGCTCGCATTGATCGCCGTCAGTCTGTGGTGGACGCCATTACCCTCTTAAATAGCTAGCCTTAGCCTCCGTGCCGCGACGTGGCTGGTATCGGAGGCTTTTTTCGTCATGCAGGGTGCTTGCCTGTGGCGGGCGCCTTCGTTACCTTGTAAAACCAGTTTGTCCGGCGGACTGTCAGGGAGTTCTATGTATCAGGGGAGTTGTTTGTGTGGCGCTGTGCGCATTGAGATCCACGGCGGCATTAGTGCCATCATTCACTGCCATTGCTCGTTGTGCCGGAAAAGCAGCGGTACTGCATATGCCACTAATGGTTTTGTCGCGCTCAGTGATTTTGTAGTCCGCTCCGGTCAGGAAACACTGGGCTTTTTTGAGACATCGCCGGGCAAAAAGAAGCATTTTTGCCGCATTTGCGCGTCGCCGGTGTATAGCAGCAATGCACAGGTGCCCGATAAGATACGCTTGCGGTTAGGGATTTTAGATTCCGAGATCAGCGAACGACCGGTTTCCCATAACTTTGTCTCGTCCCGCGCCTGCTGGGATGATTTGGATGCACAGTTACCACGATATGACGGCTATGAGCCAGGGCGTGAGCTGCCAAAATAATGCCTGTGGCTGGCAAAGCAACAAGCCCCGCTGCGCATCGGCGCAGCGGGGCTTCACTCAGAACTGATAACTGGCGGTCAGGCTGACTTGCCGGCCACGCAGGTTGTATTGCGTGGTGTCGGTGTAATCGCTGCCGGCGCTTGGGTCAAACGGCGGGTCACGATCCAGCAGGTTCTGCACTGCGAAGCTGATTTGGGTATTGGCAATACCACGGTAACTCAGCTGGCTGTCCCACTGCGTGAAGCTGCTGATGTCACTGCGAAGCCCCGGGTTACTCGCCGCCGTCGCGACTTTTTGCTGATAGCCGCTGGTAAAAGCTGCCGTCAGGCTGGCTTGCCAATCGCTGTGTTGCCAAATCAGACTGTTATTACTCTTCCAGGCCGGCAGTGCGCCAAACTGGTTATTGCCGGCGCCTTCCAGCACCGGCTGGCCGGCGACCAGCGCCTGTTTGTAATCCAGCAGATGAGACCAGACTGTTTTCAGGCTGAGGCTATGGCCATTGCTCAGCTCAAACCGGTAGTTAAAGTCGATATCGACGCCACGGGTGTCGCGGCTGCCCTGATTGGTGTACTGGTTTTTTAAGATCTGTAAGCGGCCCTGCGCATCACGCAAAATACGGTCGGCATACAGTTCCGGGTGGTCTACCACATACTGCGCGCTGTCGCCGGCAATAATGTCCTGCTGTTCGATGCTGAATACATCAATACCGATGCTGCCTTGTTTGCTGAACGACCAGATCACACCGGCATTGCTGTTGGTGGAACGTTCCGGTTGCAGCAGCGGGTTCCCACCGCGCAGCTGGGTGTAACCGCGGCGGCTGCCCGGTTCCAGCGGGTCGT
This sequence comes from uncultured Chromatiaceae bacterium, assembly GCA_946481195.1. The sequence continues at coordinate 11,798 of CAMLNG010000010.1, read as the reverse complement.
TCGGGTCAATCACAGTGCCGTAGCTGATGGTATTGCTGTCGGCAATTTCCGGTAAAGACGGCGCGCGGAAACCCCGCGACCAGGAGGCGCGCAGCAGCCAGTCTTCGGCCAGCACATAATGCACACCAGCTTTGGGCGAAAAGGCGCGGCCAAAATCGTCATAGTGGTCCAGTCGACCGGCGATGCTGGCGGTCAGGTCGGTGTACAGCGGCAGGCTCAGCTCAGCAAAAGCCGCGCTGACCGTGCGTTCACCTTTAACCAGATTAATCGCCGGGCGCAGTTCAGTACCGGACAACACCTGCGGCGACGTGCCGGCATCCATCCGTTCTTTACGCAGGTCAAAACCGGTGGCGATGGCGACTGTGCCATAGTCGTTGTCCCATAAATCGCGGCTGGCGCTGCCGTTGATTGAATTAATTTCGTATTCACCTGGCCGGCGCGTTTGCAAACGCAGGCGATTCAGTACTTCGGCATTGTTTTGGCGGCCGTCAAAGCGGTAGCTGCCGTCTTTTAATACTTTTTCAAATTCAAAACGATTGACGAAATTGTCCACATATTCGCGCTGATGGCTGAATGATTGCAACAGTTGCAGCTGCGCATCCCAGACCTCGCCCTGATATTTCAGCCCGGTCAGCAGGCGGCTGAACTGCTGGCTGTTGGCTTTAGTGCGTGGGCCTAAATCAAACAGCGTGTATTCAATCGCCAGCGGTTTGCCTGTGCTCGTAGCAACAGTATTGTCCGGGTGACCAACAGGTAGTAAAACCGGAATATCAGTCAAAGTGCCGTTGGCCGGATTATAAGCCCGCAGGCCGGCGCCGACGGTCAGCGGTGCGCCAAACAACATCGCTGAATCGTTGTCGCTGTACAACCACTCAGCAAAACCAGTTAAGTTTTCACCAAGCGCCACAGTGCCTTGCAGTGATAATTGCCGGCGCGTCACTTCCGGCTGCAGCGTATTAAACGGCTGGGCGTTAAATGCACAGACTTCGCCTTTGCGCCCTGGCGTGAAATCACTCCATGGCCGTTTTTCGCTGCCGGCCGGGCAGTTGGCCAGTGCCTGCGGTAACGATGGATTAGCCAAAGAGTTGGCACCTTGTGCGCTCCAGCCGGCCAGTTTGCCACCGGGTAAATGGCGGAAATCGCCGGTTTTTAATAAGTCGCGTTCGCTGGCATCCAAACGGGCGCGGTCAAACCAATCCAGTGTCAGGCTCAGGTTATAACCGTCCTGTGCCACTTCGCCGATGCCGGTCGACAGGCCTAACCCATACTGCTGAAGGCCGCCCTGGGTGGCGCGGCCGGTGCTGAGCGACAGCTCAGTATCGGTGATTTGCTCTTTTAAAATGATATTGACCACACCGGCGATGGCGTCTGAACCATAGACCGATGAAGCGCCGTCTTTGAGCACTTCAATGCGTTTCACCGCACTTAAAGGTAAAGCGTTGAGGTCGACAAAAGTGTCCTGGGTATTGAGCGCAAAACCATAGTTCGACAGGCGCTGACCATTGACCAGCACCAGGGTGTTTTTCGGGCTTAAGCCACGCAGGCCAATCGAAGCCGAACCGGCGGAGAAGCTGCCGGTATATTGTTCGTCAAAGCTATTGCCGGAATTGACCGACAAGTCGCGCAGGACGTCGGTCAGCGTCACTTTGCCGCTGGCGGCAATCGCATCGGCGTCGATTTGCAGCAGTGGCGTGGCATCTTCCTGCTGGCTGCGTTTGATAAAACTGCCGGTGACCTGAATACGCTCAACTTTGCTTTCGGCAGCTGCTTCTGCAGCAGGAGTGGCGAATGCCGGCGTAGCAACAGCGATGGCGCTGGCGAGCAGCGTCAGGGAATGTGGGGTAAAACGCATGATAAACCTCAATAAAATTCGGTGCCGAGTGCATTCGCAGCGGGGCTGCAAATCTCAGCGAATTAGACCGCAAGAGCAGTCAGTCAATAGGGGAAAACAGGCTGGCCAAACGCTGCGTCCAAATACGGCGCGCGGTTCAGGCCGGACAGAAGATCAGCAACACATTCGTGCTGGCAGCAGGCAACAAGTTGAGGTTGGCGTGCAAGTGGTGCGATGAACGCTGGTATCGGCGTTTGGTAACTGTTGAACTGGCAACATGGTCGGAATCCTTCTTACTACGATTTCCAGGCTTCCGGTTGACCGGTGAGCATGTGCAGGGTGATATTCGTATCTGGCACTAAATAGATGTTTAGCCGTCCAGATGTCGCGCATTGTAGCGATTTTTTATATCATGACAAGCGCTGTCATGCGGTTTTTATATATCCAAATGGAATAAAAGATAAAAGTTTAACAGCATTTGTTGTTTAAGCGGTGCAGAAACTAAGCTGATCTGCGGTGGGAGCTTGCCGGAAGTCGTTGATCCAGCGACACTGTTTGGCAACAAAGCCACGCCTTGCCCGAAGTGTCGGCGTGTGAAACCTTAAACTCAGACGCTGACCCAGGTTGGCCGGAATCACTTTTTATGCGTTTATTGTTGCAACCCCGGCGTCTGCATGGCGTTGGTCTGATGTTGGCATGGCTCCTGCTGCTGGCAGGCTGCGCCAGCGCACCGCCGGTCACACCACCGCCGGTGGCAGAAAAAACTGTGACGCAGCAGCGCGGCCCTGTGACTTTTGTCCATCCGTTACCCGGCGCCCGCATCAGCGCCTCATTTGCCCGTTACATCGTCAAAAGCCGCAATCGCCAGCATCATGGCGTCGATTTTGCCGCGCCCAGTGGCACCCCGGTATTTGCTGCAAGCTCAGGCGTGGTGTTAAGCGCCGATAACAGCAGTCTCAGCGAAGCCTTTGGTAACGCGGTGCTGATTGAACATGGCGACCAGCTGACCAGCTTGTCGGCGCATTTGTCCCGGCTTGATGTGCAAATCGGCCAATGGGTGGAAGCCGGCCAGCAGATTGGCCTGGTCGGCCAGACGGGGCGAGCCACCGGACCGCATCTGCACTTTGAACTCTGGCGTGGTAGTGTGCCGCAGGACCCGATTGCGTTGCTGCCATTAAATCCGCAGGAGCGTAAACAGGCTTTAGTTGAAATGCAGCGTCAGGCGGCAGCCAGCCAACAGCAGGCGAAAATACAGGTAGCGAAGGCAAAAAAACGCACTGCGACCACCAAAGTCGCCAAAGCGACACCGGCGAAAAAAGCCAAACAGCTAAAAACTGCTGCAAAGGCAAAAGCACCAGCCACTAAGGTTGCAGTCAGCACCAGTAAAACCAGCAAAACCGGCAAAACCGCTGCGCCGGTGAAATCGGCCAAAGCCAGTGCCGGCGAGTAGCAGGGTTTAATCAGCAAATTGCTGACGGAACTGGCTACTGCGCAGCGCCGACCAGGCGAGCTGCAGGTTGATAGTCAGGCTGCCGGCTTGTTCCAGGCTAAAAGCCTGCAGCGCTTTCAGCCGGGTTTTGTCGTACCAATGCCCGGCCAACACTAACCCTTCCACCTGACGCAATGTCTGTATTTGCTGCAGTGGATTTGCGGCGAGTAACAGTAAATTCGCCTCTTTACCCACTTCGACTGAGCCGGCGCTCGCCTCTGCTCCAGCATATTGCGCCGGCCATAAGGTTGCACTTTGCAGCGCCTGCAACGGCGTCAGACCGGCTTGGGTATAAAGTTCAAGCTCATCAATCAGGCCGCTGCCGGCAAAAACAAAACTGTCCGGCGTGTCAGTACCAGCCAGGATCGGCACCCCCAGCGCCACCGCTTGTTTCAGCTGTTGCTGTGCCAATTTCAGCAGTTCTGCATGCACAGGCCGGCCTTGCTGGTCCAGGCCGTGGCGTTGCATGCTGTCAGCATCAGCCTGCCAGAGCTTGCGCAGCAGCCAGGGCACCTGCGCCAGACGCGGGTCCTGGCGAAAAGCCGGATCTGCCGCTTTGGCGCCTAGTTGCAGCGTCAATAAAGTCGGGCTCCACCAGATGCGGGCTTGAGCCATATCCTGCATTTTTTGCCGGCACATGGCCGGGTCCTGACTTTGTAGAATTTGCCGCCAGACGTCACTGTTGATGAGCCCTTGCCGCATCGGCTGCTGCTTGAGCTGCATGGCAACGCTGGAGCATTCGAACAAAAACAACCGGCCATGTTCGATACTGCGCTGGCGCGCCTGGATCAAATCGGCCAGTGTGAGGCGCCAGGGCTGGTGCCCAGCCAGTTGCATACCGGCGCTGGCGGCAGCTGCACTCAACCATTGATATTGCTCTGGGCTTAACAGTTCATAGGTTTTCAGTGTATCAACACCATGAGTCTGATAGTGCCGGACCAGCCTTGTGGCATCGGCGGCACTTTGCAGGCGTAAAAAGGCCGGAAAATCGGCCGGCACTTCAGCGCCGCCATTAAGCGCAAAACTGCTTTGTTGCAGATAAAGCGGGCTGCTGCGCTGATCGCTGCGGGCTTGTTGGCTCCAGCGCCGGCGATCGGCAGCACAGGCGGCCATGCTGTCGTCTGCAGTCATACAGCCGGACATATCGCGCAGATAAGTGACGCCATGCGCCAGATAGAGCGGATGATGCAGTTGCGGTGACAGTTTCAGGCTATGGCTGTGGTTGTCCCAAAGGCCAGGCACCACATAACGACCACGGCCGTTGACATAATGATAATCCGCGGGCACTGAAACACCGGCTGCGGTGATTTGCTCAATGCGGCCTTGTTTGATCCAAATCGCGCGGTCGCGCTGGATCTCACCGCTGCGGGTATCGACGATATGCACCTGATCCAGCACGATATGCGAGTGGCTGTAGACAGGACCCGGTGGGTCTGGGAGTGGCAACAGGATGAGCGCTGCTGCGCTTAGTAAAAACAGGCCCAGCAGCAGGGCGATGGATAACAGGATACGGCGTAACATGGGCGCTCCACGGTGGTTCAGCAAAGACCAGAGTGTGCCGATTGTCAGGTGAAATTTATGTCAAACCGGTGGTTTGCAGTCAGCCTGTGCAGACTGGCGGCACAAGCGACTACGCCACAACTGCGGTGTCGCTTCACTGTGCAGTTCCAGCGCACAAGCCTGCGCCAGCCGCAGCGCAATGCCCTGACCAAAACCGGATAAGGCACTGGCAGCGCCCGGATCGATTGTGCGTGGATTTTCCAGTTGCAGCCAGTAGTCACCGGCACTGATGCAGACAGTACCAGCGGCGCTATGACGCCAGATATTCTGCAGCAGATTGCTCAACAGCAGCTGCAACAATTCCGGCGGTGCTATGAAAGTCAGGGTCTCTGGCAGCTGTAACTGCAACGTCAGTTCTGGCCTTGGCTGCCATTGTTGCTGTTGTTGCCACAGTTGCTGCACAGTCGCAGCGAGAAAAACCGGACTCATGACCGAAACCTCAGCTTCGCGTGCCATCAATAACAGACTTTGGATCAGCAGATGCATCTGCGTGCAGGCGCTGGCGATCTGCTGCAGCCGCCGCGTGGCATCAGCATCGGCGGGCGGGTTGAGCAGCAATAACTCACAGCTGCTTTGGATCACCGCCAGCGGCGTGCGTAGCTCATGGCTGGCGTCGCGGCTGAATAAACGTTCGCGCTCGGCAAACTGCTGCAGCCGCAGCATACTTTGCTCCAGCTTTTGCGCCAGCAGACTGATCTCCTGGTCCTGAAACTGGCTGGCAAAGCCTGTTGGCAGCGGCTCTTGCTGCACCAGCAGCGCCAGTTGCTGCAGTGGCCGGCTGGCACGTCGCGCCAGATACCAGCCAAGGCCCAGCGCCAACAGTAAAAACACCGCAAGCAGACTGCCATAGACCGTCAGCATAGTGCGCAGCACCGGCCTGACCACCAGTTGCTGACTGACTTCAGTGACCAGAAACAAAGGCTGCGGCTGCGCCGAATGCGACCAGCGCCGTAAGTGATAATGCCGGCCAGCTGTGCCGGGCAGTTCAGACGCGTTGGGCTCGGCCTGATAAGCCGCCGCCAAATCCGCTGGAAACTGGCTGGCGGACTGAAACAGCTGCAGATGTGAGTCCAGCGGCGGCACGGGCGCTGGCAATAATTGCTGGCGGGCGATCTCCTGGTCCAGCCGCTGGTAAAACAATGCATCTTCGGTGGTGTAAACAAACACCAGCATCAGCAGGCCAAACAATAAACCACAGGCCAGCACCAACAGTAAAAAGGCGGCGCGGATGCGCAGACTGAGCGAGGTCTTTTTGTCATTTGTCATGGCTGCTCCGGCAGGCGCAGTACAAAACCAACGCCGTGTACTGTATGTAACAGAGGCCAGGCAAAAGGTTTGTCGAGCTGCTGGCGCAGCAGATAAATATGACTGCGCAGCGCATCTGAATCCGGCGCTTCATCCGGCCAGAGCTGGTCAGTAAGGTGCTGCCGGTGTAAGACCGCCGGATAGGCTGCGGCCAGCAGCTGCAGGATTTGAAAGCCAAGCGGATACAGTTGCAGCAGTTGGTCATCGCGCCACGCCTGCAGGGTGCGCCGGTCCAGCCTGAGTGGGCCTATCTCGAGGTTATATTGCTGCGGCTCATTGCGTCGCGCTAACGCCTGACAACGCAATGCCAGTTCGGCCAGGGCAAAAGGTTTGGTCAGATAATCGTCGGTACCGGCATAAAACCCATCGGTTTTGTCGGCCAGCGTGTCGCGGGCGGTCAGCATCAGCACCGGTGTATGCCGGCTCGCGTGGGTGCGCAGTTGCCGGCACAGGCTGAGGCCATCCAGCCGCGGTAACATCAAATCCAGCAAAATCACATCAAATTGCTGTTGCAGCGCCAGTTGCAGGCCAAGTTTGCCGTCGGCCGCATAGTCGGTCTGATGGCCACACAGGTGCAGATAATCGAGAATATTGCGCGCCAGTGCCGGTTCGTCTTCCACCAATAAAATACGCAAAGTTCTGCCGGGAAAAACGGTTGGGGCTGAAGCAGGCTGTGGCATGGACTGTTCCGGGATCACGGGTTCTGCGCAGCATAATGCGGGTTTTGTGAAAAATCTGTCAAACCGCACTGTTGCCGGCGGCTGTTTCCATGGGTTCTGCTGGCTTTTTATGCAATCAGATAATAGCTGCGACAACTGTCGCATTTTTTACTTGCCAAGCTGCGACAGTTGTCGCAGCATGTGTTCATCGAACATGCCGGGAGTCGCGGATGCAACCGACAGCACCTGAACTGGAAATACTGAAATTACTCTGGCAACAACAGCCACAGACCGGCCGCGAGCTGCATGATCAGCTGGCCGATGTGCTGGACTGGAGTTATTCCTCCACTCGCAAAACGCTGGAGCGCATGGTCGACAAAGGCCTGCTGCAACTGGTGCAACAAGGTAATCAGAACAGCTACGCCGCGCTGGTCGCCAAGGTCCCAACTTTAGCTGCGCTGGCGCAGGATTTCGCCAGCCGGGTGCTGGAGCTGAAACAACCATTGCCGCTGGCGATGTTTGCCAATAGTGCTCTGTTAAGTGCAGAGGATTTACAGGCACTGGAGCAGCAGCTGCAACAGCTGGAGCAAGGGGACGAGCCATGCTGAACCTGTTATTGCTGCTGTTATGCTGGGTATTGTGGACTTCAGTTTTGGCCGGGTTATTACAACTTGGCCGGCGTTATACGCTGCGGCTAAGCGCGGCAACGCAGTTGGCGCCGCTGATGTTGCTGGTGTCATTGTTGCCGTTTTTGCCCTGGCCTGAACAAAGTGTTGTATTGCCGGCATTGTGGCTGAGCGCACATGATCAGGGCGTGAGCCCTTTGCTGGCGTTGCCGGCGCATCCGGGCTGGCTGGAACAACAACCGCTGCAGGCCTGGTTGCCGGAGTTGGCTTTTTGGTTGCTGCTGGCAGGATCTGTGCTGTCCGCTGTCCTGACTGCGCGACAATGGCTTTTGTGGCGGCGCCTGCATCAGTTATCTCTGCCGTTGCCGGCGCAGCGGTTACACGCCCTGGTGGCAGCGGATCCGGCGTTGGCGCAGGCGCTGCGTCGTCAGCCTTTACAAATCAAACAGTTGCCGCACGGTGGCAGCCCTTTTGTCAGCGGGATCACAAAGGGCACACTCTGGTTACCGGATTGGTTTTGGCAAATGCAGCCAGCCCAGCAGCGACTGTTGCTGTGGCATGAACTGCAACATCTGCAAAGACGTGACCCGCTATGGCTGTTGAGCTGGCGGCTGCTGTGCGCTTTATGCTGGTTTAATCCGGCGCTGCGGCGGCTGGAGCAACATTATCAGTCGGCGATGGAACATGCGGTCGACCACTGGGTGCTGCGCCAACATCCCCGGCAGCGCAGCTTGTATGCCCGGACTTTGCTCGCGGTGATCCGCGCCCAACAACAGGCATTTGACAGCCGGCATTGGCTGCAGGCTAACGCCGGGACTGGCCCGGCGCAGGTATTACAACAACGTCTGCAGCATATTTTACAGCCGGTACCGATGTTGTCCGGCCGGCAGTTGAGTGTGTTTGCTTTGGCGCTAATTAGCCTCAGTCTGCCGGCGCTGGTGCTGAAAACAGAACTGACCGGTCTGGCGCCACAGCAATGGCGGGCGCCACTCCAACATGGCCACGTCGGCTCCTGGTTTGGTGAGGTCCACAGTTTTCGCCAGAATAAACCCCATGGTGGTCTTGATTTTATTGCTGCGCGCGGCACGCCGGTGCTGGCGGTGGCAGCCGGAAAAGTGCTGCTTAGCGGCAGCGGCAGCCTGCACCCGAATCTGGGGAATGTGGTGCTGATAGACCACGGTGGTGGTTATCAGTCGATGTATGCCCATCTGGATGCCGTCACAGTTCAACCGGGCCAGCAGCTGCAAGCGGGTCAGTCCGTCGGCACTTTAGGCAATAGCGGCCGTACCACAGGTCCGCATTTACATCTGGAACTGATCCAGGCAGGTGAACGGATTGATCCGGCCAACCTGCTACCTCTGAATACTTTACAAGGAGCCACGGGTGAATAAGTTGTCCCGTTTTTTCCGGTTATTGTCGGTGGCCGGGTTTTGTAGTCTGGGGCTTATTAGTCAGGTACAGGCTGCTGCAGATCCGGCGTTATCGGCGCAATTTCAGCAGCAGTTTAATGCGCAGCTGCAACAAGCCAAAGTGCCGGGTGGTGCCTATGCCATCGTTTATCAGGATCAAGTGCTGGCGCTCGGCAGCTACGGTGTGCGCGCTGTCGGTGAACAGGCGCGGGTCAATCCGGATACGGTGTTTCGGCTGGCGTCTGTGTCTAAAACCTTTGCCGGTAATTTACTGGTGCAGCTGTCGCAGCAGGGGCAACTGGATTTGCAGCAGCCCCTAAAAGCTTATGTTCCTGAATTAAGGCTCAAAAATTCCCAAATTGAGCAGCAGGTCAATGTTGAAAGTGTATTGTCACAAGGCTCTGGTTTCTGGGCGCACGCCTTTGAAGATTTAATTGAAGCCAACAAAACACCGGCCGAAATTCTGCCTCGGCTGGCAGAACTGGCGCCGGTCTGCCCGCCACGACGGTGTTACAGCTATCAGAACGTATTGTTTGGCCTATTGGGCCGTGCCGCGGAGCAAAGTACCGGCCGGTCCTATGAAAGTCTGGTCAGCGACAAAGTATTCAGTCCGCTGCAGATGCATACAGCTTCTTATGGCCTGACCGGCCTGCTGGCCAGCCGCAATAAAGCGCTGCCGCATCAGCGCGGTGGTAAAGGCTGGCGCACCGTGAAACCCAAAGCGAATTTTTATCGTTTTCCGGCCGCAGCCGGCGTGAATGCCAGTGCACGGGATTTGTCGCAGTATCTGATTGCGATGCTGGGGTACCGGCCTGAGGTATTCTCGCCGGCGCTGCTCAGTCAATTACAGCAGCCATTAGTGAAAATGCCGGGTAAGCCGCGTTGGCCGGTCTGGCAACAATACCGCAATGCCACTGCCTGGTACGGGCGCGGCTGGCGCATGGTGCAATTTGGCGACGACCGGCTGTATTACCACGCTGGCGTGGTCGACGGTTACCGGCCTTATATTGCTTATTCGCCATCGACCGGTTACGGCCTGGTGCTGCTGACCAATGCTGAAGCGGATGTTACCGGCAAACTGGCCGGCTGGTTCTGGCAGCAGGTTTTGCCGGGGCCACAACTGGCGAAACAAAAGCAGGGCACGGCCAAAAAGGGGGCTAAATGATGTTGCTGCAGATGCTTTGGCGCGGTTTCCATGGATTGAAGGTGCTGTTGTTGCTGGTCTGCAGTTTTGCACTGCAGGCGGCGCAAGCGCCACAAGTGTCGCTCAGTGGTACCGCTGTTTACGAGCTGAGTTTTCAGGGGCGCACTTATCCAGTGTGGGTCGATGTGCCGAAGTCTTATAGCAGTAACAAACAAGTTTATCCGCTGCTGCTGGTGACCGACGCGCCTTATGCCTTTCCGCTCATTCGCAGTATCCGCAACCGGGTTGGCCAGCAGGGCCGGAATATCGAAGATTTTATTTTGGTTGGATTGGCTTATCCGGATACGGACACACCGGCTGAAAGCCGCAGCCGTGATTACACGACCTCTGACGTGAAAGCGCGGCCGTCCAAAGCTGGCGAAAATTACAGCGCACCGGTTTATGGTAATGCGCCGGCCTTTGCCGGTTTTATCACAAAACAGGTGTTACCAATGTTGCTGCAGCAATACCGCATAGACCGGCAACGCCGGATTTATCTTGGTCATTCGTATGGTGCATTGCTGGGGACTTATCTGTTACTGCACCAGCCAGAGCATTTCAGCCATTATGTGCTGAGCAGCCCGTCGTTATGGTTTGATCAACATCAGTTATTGCATCAGGCGCCAGCGTTGTTGCAGGCAAAACCGGCTGGTATCAGCGCGAAAATCTGGCTCTACAGTGGTGGTTACGAGCAACCCGGACCAACGGTCAGACACAACAAAACCGATTTAGTTGGTGATATGCAGCGTTTTGCCAAGCTGTTAGGGCCTGTTAAAGGGCTTCAAGTGACAACACAAGTGCTGGATGGCGAAGACCATTTAACCGTGTTTCCGCCGATGGTTACACGCGCCATGCTGGATATATTGCCGGGGACCGGGCCGTATACGGGTGGTTAATTCCGGTTTTTGGGGTTTACCGGGATAATAAAAAATGCAGTGCCACCACTGCATTTTTTATACATCGCCGCAGTACAAGCAGCCACGAGTTTAACGCCCCAGATGGATCCGCCGGCGCGCCAGCGCTTCTTGCTCATAATCTTCCATATACTGCGCCAAATCGTTTTTCCAGCGTTCGTTTTCATCGGCTAAATCCAGATGAGTACGGGCTTCAATATGATCTTTACGCACCAACAAATCATGCGCCCGCTGCTGCAGTTCACTGGCGACTTCGGCGTAGATTTGAGGTTCGCCACTCAGGCCTCTTAACTTCACGAAGATAGTAAAACTAACCAGTAGTAGAACAAGCATAATGAATATAAGTAACATTTCCATTTTTATGTTCCGTAATTGGTTTTCTGTAGGCGAATTTGGTGTAACCAAAGAAATATCATTGCTGGAAGTAGTACCATGTTTACAGAGAATATACCGTACTGATAAAACTGAGAGAATGCGTTCGTTTTAAATGAGGCTCTATCAATGAAATCTATTGTTTGGCAAACGTTAAAGAACAAAAGTGATGCGCCATAGAACTGAGCCATTGTGGTAACACGTAGTTTCATTTTCAAATGGGCTTCATATAGAATGAATAATATAAATGTATCTATGGCCAACCATGAACCATACCAGCCAAATTTACTTATAATCTGCGGGTGCTTTGCTATTTCATATAATGGTTCTATAAAAAAAAGGTGCACGCCCTCACCTAAAACTAAAACTGCAATTGTTACGCTTGCGGATGATATCTTGCGTTCAATCACCATCACAACGAATAGTAGCAATAGGTAGCACAGGAAACGG
>CAMLNG010000009.1 GCA_946481195.1 uncultured Chromatiaceae bacterium | reverse complement strand
GACCGGCAGTTGCTGCACCCGTTCCCCACGAAGGTTATACACCTCGAGGCCTGAACGTTTATCGGTCGCCAGAATGCGGCTGCTCGCCGGGTCGGTGGCATGATGCCAGAATGCCGGGTCGTCAATCACATCGCCGCGGGTGCTGGTTGAGGCGGTTTCCAGTGTGGCCTGCAGCTGCGGAAACACCACTGCCGTTGTGGTTTGTTGCGGCTGTAACCGGATGGGCAGCGTCGCGCTCAGCAGCGGCTGCACGTCGAGTAAATGCGCCGGCTCGGCAGCGAATTGCAGGGCAATCTGCTGATTGTTGTGCTGCAGTGACATACTTTGCAGAGCAAGCTCAGTCGACAGCGGGGTTGCCGTCGCACTGAAACTATCATCTGCGGCAGGAGTAAAACGCAGCAGCCGCGCCGGTTCAGCTTCCAGTGCCAGCAGCTGGCCGTCCGGTAGCAGCTGCAGCGCACTGATTTCGCTTTGAATGGCACCAAAGGGCTGGCGTGCCTGCATCAGCGTACCGGCTTCATCCGATTCTGCTTCAGCGTTAAAGCGCCACAAGCCCTGTGGTTCGCTGATATACAACACACTTTTGCTGTGATCGACCGCACAGGATTTGGCGTCATACGGCAGGTTCAGCACGCGCATCGGCAGCGGCTGTGGCAACCACTGCGTGTGCTGTTGCAGCAACAGTTGGTCGGCGCCGCCGCGATCGCCAATGACAAACAGGCTCAGCTGCTGATTTTCTTTGCTGTGATAAAAACACAGGTCTTCGGCAACGCGGCTGGTCAGGGTGTAGTTGAACCTTGGTTGAAGCGCACCGGCCCGATACTGCCAGAGCCACAATTGCTGGGTTTCCTTATCAACGGCGCTGATGAGCAGCTCATCGGCTTGCTGCTGTAACAAAGTCAAGCGTTCAAAGCGGCCTGGGGCGCTTGCCAGCACTTTGCCTTTTGCGTCCAGTACTTGCAGTGCGTGCGCATCGGTGCGCAGCTGCAGGGCCTGGCCAGCCACAGTGGCTGTGGCGCTGTAAGTGCCTCTGATGGCCAACTGCTGCACAGCAATCGGGCTGGCTGCGCTGTGACTCGCATCGGCAATTTTCGCCTGTTGCTGACAGCCGGAGAGATTCAAGAGTACAGCGCAGCTGAGCATAGTGAATGGTAAGACAGGATATTTCACTTGATACGCTCCCGTCTTAGTGGCTGATTTGCAGGCCAAGCGCAAAGCTGCGGCCGTACTGTTCGTATTGGAAATTGGCATAACGCTGTCCGGTATAAGCGTAATACGGCTCGTCATTCAGGTTGACGATGTTGAAGTACAGCTGCACCGAGTCTGACCACTGATATTTACTGGAAAAATCCAGCTGCAGATGGTCGTCGGCAAAAACGTCATAGGCCGCATCATCCAGTTCGCCGACTTCGGCTAAATAAGCCGATTTATAGTTGGCAGCAAGGCGAAGGCTCAGAGCCTCGGTTTCATAGCCAATCGCAATGTTAGCGGTGCGATCCGACTGGCTCGGCAGCGTAATATCACGCTGTTGCCATTTGCCGTCATCGAGATAGCCGAGGCTGGCATCCGAGCGGGTCAACGTCAGGTTGGCCGACAGCAGCATCCGGTCCAGCCAGTTACCAAAGCCAGACAGCTGATGCACGGCGTTGAGTTCAATGCCGCTTAAACGGGCTTTGTCGCCATTGCGATAGGTCTCTGCCACAGCAAAGTTTTCATAACCTGTGCTGCCGGCAAGGTCGGCCTGATAGATAAAGTGCTGAATATCTTTGTAAAACACCATGGCCGATAACACACCAAGGCCGTCGGCATAATATTCTATGCCGAGGTCCAGGTTGTCTGAGGTCAGGGCTTTGAGATCCGGGTTACCAAAGCTGGCTTCGAGTTCTCCATCGTCTTCTTCCAGCAGATAAGCCGGTGCCAGCTGAGCAAAGTTCGGCCGCACCAGAGAGCGGCTGTAAGACGCGCGGACCTGCGCATGGTCATTGAGCTGATAGCGGCTAATCAGCGCCGGTAACCAGTCGCTATGACTGGTGTCGGCGGTGGTCGCGGTGAACGTATCCTTTTCACCGTCATAACGGATGCCGTTGCTGTCGCGCTGTTCATGCTCATAACGGGCCCCGGCGACTAAATGCCACAGGTCGCCTTCCCATTGCGCCATCAGATAGCCGGCAGTTAACTGCTCGTCAGCTTTGAAGTTATTGATGGCGGACTCAACATCATCGACATAATCATCTTTGTCTAAGTTATTGACCAGGCTATAAATACTGCTTGCGTTGATCGCAGGGCCAAAGCGGGCAGGGGCAAAATCGACGCTGCTGTTGCTGTATTGACTGAGGCTCAGCGCTTTGACGCCGGCATCCTCGAAGTCCTCAAAGGCCCACACCGTTTCCCGGGCCGTTTTTTCGCGTTGGCTGATTTTCAGACCGGTTTTCAGCTGCCAGACACCTTCGGCAGCAATAAACTCACGGCTCAGATCTGCCCGCACATTATGCTCCTGCTCTTTGGTGTAGGTGTCGCCCATCTCGACTTCGTCGATGCTGAAACCGTCGGCGAGATAAGCCGCATCCGGCGCGATCAGCTGCAACATGTCGCCGCCCTGAAACCCCAGCCCTGTTTTGAATTTCTGTACAAATGCAGCACCTGAGATGCTAAAAGGCGTGTCCTCGTCAGCCTGACTGCTGCCGGCTTCCAGTTGCCACTCGTAAGCGCCTTGCTGCTGTTTAGTGCCAAGCACCAGTGCGCTGATACTTTGCTGTTCTTCACGTTGTTTCAGCTCACGCACCAGTTTGCCTTTACCGGTGGCGCCGGCAAGTTGCGCGCTGTCGAACTCAGTGATCAGCGCCTGCCGGCTTTCATCGTCGGTAAATCGGCTATACAAAGTGCGGACATAATATTCGGTCAGGCTGTCGGGTCTGTAATCGGCGTTTAATGCCAGACCTAAGCGTTCGCGGCTGATCTGATAGTCGCGTAGTTCAAATTCTTCCAACGCCGCTTGGTCATCAGCGAAATCCCATTTACCGCCGGTTTCGCTGTTGTCGGAGCCAAATTTACGTTTGGTCAGACTCGCAGCAAAGGCGATGCCGAGGCTGTCGCTGTTGTCGCCGACATCAAACAGCCGGGTCGCGACGCCGGAAATTTTCGGGCTTTGTGCATCTACCAGACTGTTGTGGCCGGCTTCCGCGGTGAAACTGTAGAAATCACCACTTCGGTCAAACGCAGATAAGCTCTTCAGCTCGATCGTGCCGCCTAAAGAACCAGCCGGCATATCCGGCGTCAGGGTTTTGCTGACTTCGACTGATTCGAGTAAATCGGCTGGGATCACATCGAGCGCGACCGCGCGGCGGCCCGCTTCTGGCGCGGCCAGCGACGTACCGTTGTAAGTCACGGCGTTGTAATCCGGTGCCAGACCACGGACGCGGACAAAACGGCCTTCGCCCTGATCGCGCTCGACTGAGACACCAGCCAGCCGCTGTAAGGCTTCACTAGCGTTGCTGTCCGGGAACTGACCCATTTCATCGGTACTCGCCACAGTCACAATGCCAGCGGCATTGCGCTGGCGGCTCAGCGCTTTACTGACAGCGCCGGACTGGCCGGTTACTTCCACATGCTCCAGGCTGTTATCCACGGCGCGAAGTTTGATATCACCCAGCAGCAACGGATCGGCCGCGATAATCAAGGCTTGTTCAGCCAGCGCCGCGCCGACATAACGCACCTGCAGCGTGTAGTTACCTGCAGGCAGCTTCGGAAACACAAAGCGGCCATCGGCGGCGGTGGTGCGGCTTAAATTCAGTTCGCGGATCACCACTTCAGCGCCCGGTAACAGCCGCTGTTGGTTGTCGGTGATGCGGCCACTCAAAGCGGCATCGGCATATGCAGTGCCAGTTGTAGCAGCAGTGAGACAAAGGGCAAGCCAAATTGCCCGGCTGAGCCGGTGTGGATGAAATAAAGGTTGAGAGGTCATAACGGTTTCCAGAGCTGAAGGACAATTTTCTGCCAGCTATTGTGCGAAGGCTGTGTGACAGCTACAGCGACAAAAAACCGATGTTTTGTGCTGGGCGGCCCCGGGTCTTTGCAGCACAAGGTGGGGACTTATTTGTCATGCAGTTGTCACCGCACTGTCACAGGGCCTGCCGACAATCAAAGGTTTAGATCTGGCGGATTGGCGCAGAGGGCTTTTTACATGTGGCGATATCACCGGCAAAAACTCATTGTTTGCCTGCTCTTGTTGCTGGCGGTGCTGGTGCTGGCGTTTCAGCAGGGGGAACTCAAAGCCTGGGCGCTGCGGGACAGCGTCGACAGTCTGGGCGAAGCGGTGACACTGGCGGTCTGTGGTGCCTGGCTCAGTCTTATTATCAGCAGCCGGCCTGTGGGGCGTATCACCAACTATCTGTTTTTTGGCAGTTTTTTACTGCTGTTTTCCGCCACTTTAGATTTGGCCGATGAATTTCTTGATTATCCGCCACAGCAGCGGTTGCTGAGCTGGCTGGAATCTTTTCCGGCACCGGTTGGTATGGTGTTGCTGACCATCGGCCTCTATGGCTGGCATCGCGAACAGCAAGTCATCAGCCGGCAGCTACAGGGCCGCGAAGGTTTTTTACGCGACCACCAGCTGATTGACCCGCTGACCCAGCTGTATGGCCCGGTCTATTTACACGCAGTGCTGAACCGTGAGATTAAGCTGCGCCGGCCGGGTCAGACCTTGTCGCTGTTATTGCTGGATATTCAGGGCTTTGCCGCTTACAACCGCCATTTTGGCGTGACGGCCGGCGACGAGTTACTGCAGCGTCTGGCGATTTGGTTTGCCGGTCAGTTGCGGCCACAGGATGTGATTTGTCGCTACAGCGGCGATTGTTTTGTCCTATTACTGCCAGACACCCCATCCGGCAGCGCCGAATTGCTGGCGCAGCATTTACAAAGCCAGCTGCAGCATATCTGTACTGATCCGCTGGTGCTGCAGACTGTGGTCCAGCCGGTGCAGGAGCAAACTGCTGCCGCAGCACTGCAACAACTGGAGCTGGCTCTGGGACAGACCAAAGCCCAATCCTTTGCATTGTCAAAGGTGTGGTACTGATGCGCCGGCCGGGTGGATATCAGGACAAACAGTTGCTGGTGGCGCACGGCGTACCCGAGCTGCTGCAAGCCGCTGCGCGGCGTGGTATGGCGCCGCACAAGCTACTGGCCGGTACCGCGTTGTTTGAAACTGACCTGCAAAAACCGCAATTTCGTATGCACGCCGGCGCGCTGCAGCGCCTGCTGGGTAACCTCAATAAAATACCCAGCCCGGAATTGCCGGCTGTGATAGCCCAGGCGATTTTACTGAACCCGCAGATCCCGGTCTGTCGCCTGATCCTCTCGGCACCGACGCTCGGCAAATCGCTGCGTTATCTGTGGTTTTATCGCCAGCAGCTGTGGCCGTTATGTCTGCCGGTGTTGCAATGGCAAGGTGCGACACTGCGGTTGGCCTTGTTGCCGGCGGTCGGGATGGGGGCTGCGCAGGCACTGGCGCTGGCGCTTTGCCAGCAGTTTGTGCTGGCGTTATGTGCGGCACGTCAGGTGTGTGGGGTTGCTGCGTGGAACAGCGCACAAGGTTCAGCGTCCTGGTTGTTGCAGCTGACTTCAGCGCAATTAGCCCAGCGGCTGCCGACTGAGCAAAGCGCAGACTGCAGGCACTGGCGGCAGATTTGTTGTCAGCAGGCGAAGTTGTTAACGCGTCAGCCGGGGTTGCTGGAATGGCTGAGCCGGCAGCAACTGCGGCAGTTGCCACATTGTCTGAATCCGGATGAGGCTGCCGCTTTGTTGCAATTGCATCCGGCAGCGCTGAAACGACAACTGGCGGAGCAAGGTTGCAGCTTTAGTCAATGGCAGGATGCGCTGCGCAATCAACTGGCGCTGTTTTGGTTATCGCAACCTGAATGGTCGAACCGGCAGCTGGCAGCCCGGCTTGGCTATTCGGATGAACACAATTTTCGCCGGGCGGTGAAACGCTGGACCGGTTTATTACCGAGCGCCTTCAGACCCGGCTGAAATCAACAAAAGTCTCAGCCGCGTTGCGGATGATGACTGACAAACTCCTGGTCCGGCAATTTAGCCGACAAATCACCAAACTCGGCCAATAACACAGCAATTTCCCGTTCAGTAAAACCAACCCGGTCAAAATGGCTGGCCAGTTCTTCCATGCTGGCGCCTTTGGCGAGCATGCGCTGGCCGGTTTGCAGATGAATATTGCGGACAAAATCTGAAGTCATCATAGTTTCCTGCATAGTTACACCGTTGCAGGCCGCATCATGGCGCTTAAACAAGTCAGCCAAATGACAATTATTTTACAAATCGACCAACAGCAGGAGATGCGGGATAAAGTCAGTCAGCCAGTACCAGAGCAGTTTTTGCCTGGATACAGCAGGTCAGCACTTCACCGGCGGCGATGGGCGCTGCCGAATCCAACATTTGGATCACTTCGCCTTTGATCAGGCGTTTTTTGCATAAACCGCAGGAGCCACCACGGCAATCTGACGGAATACAGGCGCCGGCGCTATTCAGTGCATCCAGCACGGAACTGAAACCGGCAGCACTGGCTTGAATATCGCGATACCGGATGCTGAGTTCCTGCTGGCTGACTGCAGCTGCAAACAGTTCGGCGTGCAGGGTTTTACCGGCGAGCGCAAGGTCCTGACTCAGTTGCGCTGTCATCTGTGCTGCCGCGCAGCAGTAATAGTCGGCCTGATGGCCGCAAAGTTGCAGCAGACGGCCGGCATTGATATGGCCGGTTTCACCGCTCCAGCTTGCATCTGGTTGCGAAAGCACCGGGATGAAACGCAAATGCGGTAAGCGGCCAAGCCAGCGCTGAAACAACAGATCGGCTTGTGTCCGGGCCTGATACACCAGTGTGACAGGGCGGCGCAGTCGCAGCGCCTGCAGGGCCATGGCCAGCATCGGCGTAATACCGACACCTGCCGCAATCAGCACCAGTGGCCTGCGACTGCGGCGCAGCACAAAATGGCCTTTTGGCACACTGGCTTGCAGTAAATCACCGACCCGGACTGTGTCGAACAGCCTGCTGCTCAGGCGTCCGCCGGTTTCGGCTTTGATCACCAGCCGGTAAAAATGATGATGTCGGCAATCCTGCGCCAGTGAATAAGCCCGGCTGACAGTCTGACCGCTGGCATCAATGCCAAACAGCTGAATATGCTGACCAGCCTGCGCCTTTGGCAGCTTCTGGCCATCAGCGGCGACCAGCGTCAGCTGCAGATAACGGCGCTGCCGACGGACGCGGCTGACCCGCAGCGTTAAAGCCGGCTGATGCAGTGTTTGCGCCCGCCTGTGTTGCAGCCATTGCAGACTGGTATTCAGGCCCCGGCAGGCTGGTAATATCAGGATCAGAACCAGGGCAATATAAAAAATCATTGGAAAAACCATTTAATATCAGTGTGTTATTGGCAATGTGTCGGCCAGCGTCAGATCGGCATCATATCACTGATTTGAATTAAATGCGAACAGTTATCATTTGTGTAGGTGGTTACAAATAGTTACAACTACGGCCTGTTGTTTGGTGTGTTTCCGTAAGGGGATCAAATGTTGCTGTGCTGTATCGTCTTAAACGTTTAAAAAGTCAGCTTGTTGTTTTGTTGTGGAAAACTACAGGAATTCCCTGTTTGTGGGCCTGACAGAATTTTACAAAAACGGAAAAAATTTCTCTTCTGTGCCTGAATTGCTGCTAATAATTAAACTTCATTTAACTTGAGCGAATTCTGATTCTGTTCATATAGTTAGTTAGCTTCTGGCTTGTTTGGCAACCCGAAAAATGCTGCTGAATCAGCCCTTGTTACAGGAAATCATCATGGCACAACCCGAGCAAAAACAGCTGTTCCCCTCAATGATTCTGGCCGGCGCCTTGTTATTCATCAGCGCATTATTGTTGCTCAGTCCGGCATCGATGATTGTGCGCGTCGGTGGAGTCGTCGTCGCACTGGCTGCGGCGTTCTGGGGATGGTCCCAGTTGCAGAATGCGTTACAACAAGCCTGTCAGCAGGCGCAGACGCAACAAGACCTTGCCCGCGAATTACAGGCTCAGCAACAAGATCAGTTAGGTCAGCAACAGCAGTTTTTGCAGGCGGTATTACCCGTCTGGCGTGACCAGCAGCAGATGGCGTCCCATCAGTTAGAAACTGCCGTGAACGCCTTAGTCGGCCAGTTCCATGGCATTTATGATCAGTTACAGCAATCCATCCAGTCGTCGCGCTCGGCCACTGGCGGCCATACCGGCCTGGCTGATGTTGTCCAGCAATCAGACCAGAATTTGACTGCTATTGTCAGTTTGTTGCGTGAAGCGATGAGTAATCGTGACGAATTACTACAGGAAATCAATGCGTTAGCAGCCATCACCGATGAACTTAAAACCATGGGTGCAGAAGTGGCTGGTATTGCGTCGCAAACCAACTTACTGGCGCTGAATGCCGCCATTGAAGCCGCGCGGGCCGGTGAACAGGGCCGCGGTTTTGCCGTGGTCGCCGACGAAGTTCGCACGCTGTCTTCGCGCTCCGGTGAGACCGGCGCCCGCATCACCAAACGTATTGATGATGTGAACGAAATGCTTAAACGCACGCTGGCGCGCACGGCGCAGTTTACCGAACAGGACGACCAGCGTTTGCAGCAGTCTGAAGTCTCGATCCAACAAGTACTCGGTGATTTCAAACAAGTGGCCGGCGCTATTCTGGCCTCGTCCGAACAACTGGAAAGCAGCAGCCTGAATGTGCAGCATGAAATCAGTGAAGTGTTAACTTCGCTGCAGTTTCAGGACAGGGTCAGTCAGATTTTGGCGCATGTCAGCTCCGATATCGACAAACTCCATCAGTTATTAAACCGCGCAGACGGTCTTAGCCAACTCGACCAGCAGCAATGGCTGCGTGACATCGCCAAAACCTACACCACTTTAGAACAGGTAGCGGTGCACAGTGGCAAGAAGGCCGCACAAGGCCCGGCCAGTTCAGACATTACATTTTTCTAAGGACAGTTATGAGCAAAACCATTTTGATTGTTGATGATTCGATTTCGATCCGACAGGTGGTCGGCATTGCCCTGCGTGGTGCCGGATTTGACGTCATTGAAGGGGTGGATGGCAAAGATGCTTTAACCAAATGCGATGGCCGCAAAATTCATCTGGTGATCTCCGACGTCAATATGCCGAACATGGACGGCATTACTTTTGTCACTGAGCTGAAAAAACTGGCGGCGTACCGTTTTACCCCGGTCATTATGCTGACTACTGAGGGTTCGGACGACAAAAAGGCGGCCGGCAAAGCCGCAGGAGCCAAAGCCTGGGTGGTAAAACCTTTTAAAGCTGAACAAATGCTCGACGCGGTTAACAAACTGATACTGCCATAACACAGTCACCGGACCATCACAGGCAAAAAGGACCTTTTATGGCAGTCACCATCGAACGAAAAGCTGATTTTCATATTCTGGTGTTTCACGCAGAGCTGAATATTTTCTCGGTCCGGGATGATTTTGACAGTCTGCAGTCGCTGTCACAGGAAGAATTGTCGCAGCTGATGATTGACCTCACTGCGGTGCAGGATTTTGACAGCGCCGGTTTACAGCTGCTGTTGTATCTGCAACGCCAGTTGAAAGTGCAACAACCAATGCGTTGGATTGGGCTGGACAACCCGGTGATTGCCAAAGTGCTGGGGTTGTTTCGGCTTGAACTCGATGCTGTTGCTGCGGAGGTCTGAACATGGATATGGCGCAGGCGGAACAGATTTTTATCGAAGAAGCGCAGGATTTATTGCAGGTGATGGAAACCTGCCTGTTGGATATCGAAAGCGGCGACGCCACGCCGGACGACCACATTGCCGCTATTTTCCGTGCCGCCCACACCATCAAAGGCTCTGCCGGATTGTTCGGTTTTAACACTGTGGTCGGTTTTACCCACAGTGTCGAAAGTGTGCTCGACAAAGTGCGGGACCATCAACTGCAGATGGACGCAGCGCTGGTCAGCTTGTTGCTGGATTGCCAGCAGCATATGGCGCAGATGGTTGCCGCACTGAGCGACCCTGGGCAGGTGGTCAATGCGGCGCAGGGTACTGCGTTACTGGAGCAGCTCGGCGCTTATCTGCAACCGGCTAAAACAGTGGCCGCAGTACAGGCCGAAGCGGCGCAGCCGGCGGCGGCCGATGCCTGGCGTATCGATGTGGCTTATGGCGTGGACGTGTTTCGCGACGGCATGGACCCGGTGTCACAACTCAGCTACCTCAGCACGCTCGGTACGCTGGAAGACGTGGTGCTGCTCACTGATTTTCCGGCCGATTTTGACCCGGAAAGTTGTTATTTGCAGCTGCAGTTACTGCTGAAAACCGACGCCAGCAAACAAAAAATTGAAGACGTTTTTGAATTTATCCGCGAATCCAGCCAGGTACAAATCCAACCGCCGTTAACAGTCGTGGACCAGCTGGCACATACACCACTGCAACCGGAAAAACTGGGTCAGCTGCTGGTTGATGCCGGCGCTGTGACACCGCGTGAACTGGAGCAGGTGCTGGAACTGCAAAAACAGCAAACCCATAGTTCTGTCGGCGAATTACTGGTGCAGCAAGGCGCAGTGCCGTCGGCTGTGGTTGAAGCGGCAGTTAACCGGCAAGCGCATCAGGAACACAAAAGAGCCAGTGATTTTCAGGTACTGAAAGTTGAGGCGCGTAAGCTGGACCATCTGATTAAACTGATTGGCGAAATGGTGACGGCTGGCTCTGCCAATGAAGTGCTGATTAGCCAAACCAATAACGAACAGTTGCAGGAAGCATTTTCCAGTATCACCCACCTGATTGAACAAATCCGCGACGGCGCGCTTAGTCTGCGCATGGTGCAGATTGGCGAGTCGTTCAGCCGGCTGAAACGAATAGTCCGCGATGTATCGCGGGAACTGGGTAAAGACGTCGAGCTGGAAGTGCTTGGTGCTGAAACTGAACTCGACAAGTCAATGGTGGAAAAACTGTCCGACCCGCTGATGCACATAGTGCGTAACGCGCTGGACCACGGTATCGAACCGGTCGACATCCGTACCTATCGCGGCAAACCGGCGCAGGGCCGGCTGAAACTGGCGGCCTACCATGAAGCAGGCGCTGTGGTGATCGAAATTCAGGATGACGGTGCAGGCCTTGATGCCAGTCGCATTCGTGCCAAGGCGGAAGAAAAAGGCCTGATTAGCAGCGACCAGGTGCTCAGTCAGGAAGATGTTTACCGGCTGATTTTTGAACCAGGTTTTTCCACTGCCGCTCAGGTGACTAATTTGTCCGGCCGTGGTGTTGGCATGGATGTGGTCAAACGCAATATTGAAGAGTTACGTGGCCAGATCCTGATTGACTCCGAGCTTGGCAAAGGCACACGTTTTCGCATTCGGCTGCCTTTGACGCTGGCGATCATTGATGGTTTTGAAGTCACAGTCGGTGACACCCACTTAGTGCTGCCGGTCAATATGATTCAGGAATGTCTGGAGTTTGAGCAGGCCGAACTGGTCACAGACCGCAACTATCTGAATCTGCGCGGTGATGTGTTGCCTTTTGTCCGTTTGCGCCAGTTGTTTCAGTTAACGCAGCCGGCCAGCAGCAGAGAAAATATCGTGGTGGTGCAATATGGCCGCAGTCGCGCCGGCCTGGTGGTTGACACGCTCAACGGCGAGTTGCAGGCGGTGATTAAACCACTGGCGCCGATTTTCCGCTCCACGCATGGCATCAGTGGGTCGACCATTCTCGGCAGTGGTGATGTCGGTTTTATTCTGGATATCCCGCAATTAATTGAATACGCATGTTCCGCTGAAACTGAACAGGTCAGTGGTGCACCAGAGCAAGGAGACAACAGGTGAATCAACACGACCTTGAGGTCAACCGGCAGCAGTACCTGACGTTTCTGCTGCGGGACGAATGTTTTGGTCTGAGCATCGACACGGTGCGCGAGATCATTGAATACGGCCAGCTGACCACAGTGCCGCTGATGCCGGATTTCGTCAAAGGCGTCATCAACTTACGCGGTGACATAGTGCCGGTGATCGACCTGTCAGTGCGGCTGGGGCGTAGTGCGCTGGAACTGCGCAAACGCACCTGCATTATCATTCTGGAGATCCCTTTTGAAGGACAGCTGGCGGTGATTGGGGCTGCGGTTGACAGCGTCAGTGAAGTGCTGGAAATCGACCAGGACCAGATTGAAGCACCGCCCAGTTTTGGCGCGCGGCTAAAGGCACAGTTTATTCAGGGCGTGGTCAATATCGAACAGAGTTTTGTGGTGTTGCTGCACGGCGACAAAGTGTTATCCATTGAAGAATTGGCTTCATTGATAGAGAACGTGAAACCCCAAAAGGGACGAGGTGAAAATGTTTAGTCGCATGAAAGTATCAGTCCGGCTGGCGACGCTGGCGGGCAGCATGATCGCATTATTAGTGCTGATTGGCGTGCTGGGCATTTCCGGTATGCATAGCTCCAATCAGGCGATGGCCAGTGTCTATAACGACCGCGTGGTGCCGCTGAAAGATCTAAAACAAATCGCCGACATGTACGCGGTCAATGTGGTGGATACTGCGCACAAAGTCCGCAATGGCAATCTGGATTGGCAACAGGGCCTGGTTAACGTCGAGCAGGCTTACCAGATCATTCATGCGCGCTGGGATGCTTATCTGGCCACCACGCTGGTGGACGAAGAGCTGACGCTGGTCAATCAGTTAAAACCGCTGCTGAATGAAGCGGATAAATCGGTCGCTGTGCTGAAAAATCTGCTGCAAAGCAAGGATCAGGCTGGCCTTGATACATTTGTCAAAAACGACTTGTATACCACCATTGATCCGGTGTCAGAGCGGTTTTCTGCGTTAGTTGATGTGCAGCTGAAAGTGGCGGAAAAGTTCTACCAGACTTCCACCCATGAATTTGAAAATACCCGCAGCATCAACATCGGCATTATTGTGTTTGCCATCGCGCTCAGTCTGGTGCTGGGGGTGCTCATTGGCCGCAGTATTACCCGGCAGTTAGGCGGTGAACCGAACTATGCCGAAGATGTGATTAGCAAAGTGGCTGCCGGTGATTTAACTGTGCAGGTGCGGCTGCAGCCCGGCGATGAAAGCAGCATGTTGTTTGCGATTTCACAGATGGTCACTAAGTTATCGGAGATTATCGCTGAAGTCCGTTCGTCGGCAGATACCTTGTCTTCAGCGTCTGAACAAATGAGTGCAACGTCGCAGTCACTGAGTCAGGCCTCGTCCGAACAGGCGGCCAGCATTGAGCAGACCTCTGCCGCGATGGAAGAAATGACAGCGTCCATCAGCCAGAACAATGACAATTCTAAAATCACTGAAGGCATTGCCAGCCAAAGTGCGGTCAAGGCTATCAGTGGTGGCAAAGCAGTGGGTGAAACTGTGCTGGCAATGCGGCAGATTGCCGAGAAAATCAGCATCATCGACGACATCGCTTATCAGACCAACTTGCTGGCGCTGAACGCGGCGATTGAAGCCGGCCGCGCCGGGGAGCACGGCCGTGGTTTTGCCGTGGTAGCCGCTGAAGTACGCAAACTGGCAGCGCGCAGCCAGACCGCAGCGAAAGAGATTGGTGAAGTGGCTGGCAGTTCGGTCAAACTGGCAGAGCAAGCCGGTGTGCTGCTGGACGAAATTGTGCCAGGCATTCAGCGTACGTCGGAACTGGTGCAGGAAATCGCGGCGGCCAGTAACGAACAATCGGCTGGTGCCGGTGAAATCAATGATGCGATCGCACAAATCACCATGGCGACGCAGCAAAATGCTGCCGCATCGGAAGAGTTGTCGTCCACGTCAGAAGAACTGACGCATCAGGCGGTTCAGCTGCAGGAATTAATCTCTTATTTCCAGATCACCAGCACAAAAACCAAACGTCGCGCTCAGCCAGCCCGGGCTCCGGCGGCACCGGCACCCCGGGCGCAGAAAAAGGCCAAAACCGAGCAGGACGATGACGATTTTGACTTCGAAAATTTCTGATTAGAGCGCTGGAGTAACGGATGACGGAGCTGCTGATGCGGGAAAGCAGATTTATCAGTGATCAGCAGTTTAAGCAGATCCGCGACTGGCTGTACGAGCGCTCCGGCATTCATCTGAATGCCACCAAAAAAAGTCTGGTCACCGGGCGGTTATACAAACGTCTGACAGAACTGGATCTGGCTGATTTTGATGCTTATCTGCGTCTGCTGCGCAACCCACAGCAGAGTAAAGAAGCAGAACTTGCGCTGAATTTGCTGACTACCAATGAGACTTACTTTTTTCGCGAACCAAAGCATTTTGATTTTCTGCAGAACCTGATTGCTCAGGGCGAATTAAGCAAAAGGGTACGGGTTTGGAGCGCGGCTGCATCAACCGGTGAAGAAGCCTTCAGTATTGCCTTGGCACTGGCTAGTCAGTTTGGTTTGCAGGAACCCTGGCAAGTTATTGGGACTGATATCAATACCAGGGTACTGCAACAGGCGCGGGCGGCGATTTATCCATTACAGGACAGCCATAAAATCGATCAGAGCTTGCTAAAAGCCTTCTGTCTCAAAGGGGTAGGCAAAGACGATGGCTGGTTCCGATTACGGCCTGAGGTGCGTCAACATGTGCAGTTTCAGCAGCACAATCTGATGTTGCCTTTGCAGACAACGCAGAAATTCGATTTGATTTTTTTGCGTAACGTACTGATTTATTTTGAATTAGAGGATAAAAAACGCATAGTGCTGAACATGTTGGAAGCGTTAAAACCCGGCGGTTTTTTATTAGTGGGGCACTCCGAGAGTATTCATGGCTATGACCCAAGGCTGGTGCAGCAACGGCCGGCCTGTTACCGGTATATACCATGATCGCTAATATCCGTGCCCGGACTGTCCATTTAGCGCCAGGTGATTTTATCAGCGGCACTGCGCTGGACCGGACGGTGATCACAGTTCTGGGCTCTTGTGTGGCCATGGTGCTGTGGCATGCGCCCAGCCGGTTTTTTGCCTGTTGTCACTTTGTCTGTGTCAGCAATAATCAGCTGCAGGCCGGGTCTTATCTGCCGGACGGCCGGTATGGCGATCAGATCCTGCCGCATTTTTTGCAGCTGGTGAAAAAAAAAGCCATTCCGCTGGAAGAGCTGCAAGTGCGGTTATGTGGTGGTGCCGGCTCACAGAAATCGCAAAAACTGGTGCCGTCATTTCAGGTCGGGCAGTTGAATGCTGACTATGCACTGCAGTTTTGTCGCAGCCATGGCCTGCGGCCTGAACTGCTGGGGTTTGGTGGTGAGCAGGGCATCAAGCTCAGATTTGAAACCTCGGATGGCTCAGTCTATATCAAGCAATTAACAGACTCGCAGTCGGGTCGGGCAGGGACTGGCGGATGAGCAAAAAAATCAAAGTGTTGGTGGTGGATGATTCAGCGGTAGTCCGGCAGGTGCTGAGCACTATGCTGTCTGGCCAGACTGATATTGAAGTCATCGGCACTGCGGCAGATCCGTTGTTTGCGGTCAATAAAATGCGTGAAGAATGGCCGGATGTCATCACACTCGACATTGAAATGCCGCGCATGGATGGCCTGACCTTTTTGCGCAAAATTATGACGTCGAGGCCAACGCCGGTGGTGATTTGTTCTTCGCTGACGGAAAAAGGCGCGGAAACTACAGTTGAAGCCATGGCCGCCGGTGCTGTGGCGATCTTTACCAAACCGACTATGGGTGTCAAAGATTTCCTGCAGTCGAGTAAACAGGAATTGCTGGCCGCCATCCGTGAAGCGGCGCAAAGCCGCGTCAGCCGGCTTACTTCCGCCGCGCCGGTCGCCAAAGCAGTTGCCGCAGTGCAAACTGCGCCTGCTGTGCAAACGGCGATGGCTAAAACTACGGAGAAGGTCATTGCGATTGGCACCTCCACCGGCGGTACACTGGCGCTGGAGCAGATTTTGACCGCCCTGACGGCGGATTGCCCAGGCATTGTCGTCGTGCAGCATATGCCGGAAAAATTTACCGCGGCTTTTGCTGCCAGGCTCAATTCGTTGTCGGAAATTGAAGTGCGGGAGGCCAAAGATGGCGACAGAGTGCGGCCCGGCCTTGCGCTGATTGCACCCGGTGGCCAACATATGACCATGGTCCGCAATGGCGCTTTTTACCAGGTGCAGGTCAAGCCCGGCCCTGCCGTGAACCGGCATTGCCCGTCGGTCGATGTGTTGTTTCGCTCTGTGGCAAAATGTGCCGGCAAAAATGCTGTGGGTTTTCAGTTAACCGGAATGGGCGACGATGGTGCCCGTGGGTTGCTGGAGATGCGTGAAAGTGGCGCTGTTACCTACGCGCAGGATGAAGCCAGTTCTGTGGTGTTTGGCATGCCCAAAGAAGCGATAAAACGCGGTGGTGCTGTGCATATAGTCGCACTGGACCAGGTGGCCGGCCAAATCATGTTATACAGTCAGGGTTAAAGGTGAACAGGATGAATGCTCTCTCTGTATTGATCATCGAAGACAGTAAGGCTCAGCGCCTGTTTATGGTGGAATTGTGCCGGCAAATGGGCATCACCGAAATTGCTGAGGCGGACAATGGACGCTCGGCGCTGGCGGTGATGGACAGCAAGCCGCAACCCTTTGACCTGCTGATTTGTGACCTGGAAATGCCAGACATTGACGGCATCGAACTGATTAATCTACTGTCGGCCCGCCATATCCGCAGTGGGCTGATTATCGCCAGTGGCCGCGAGCGTGCCTTATTGTCGGCAGTGGAGCTGATGGCAAATACCGAAGGTCTGTATGTGCTTGGCGCTTTGCAAAAACCGGTCGCTGAAGCTGAATTACTGGAGTTAGTGCGTAAATATCAGCAAGCCGGGTTGAAACAAAAGCAAGCCAACGAGCAGCATGAACGGCTATTGCTTGGTAAAGATGAGCTGCAACAGGCCTTGAATGAACGGCGATTTGTGCTGCATTACCAACCGAAAATAGATTTTGCCGGGGTCCGGCTAATTGGCGCCGAAGCATTGGTACGCTTGCAGTCGGCTGATGGTCAGTTGATTTTCCCGAATGATTTTATTCCGCTGTGTGAACGTTTTGGCCTGATTGACGAACTCAGTTATCAGGTGATTGAGCTGGCGATCGCCCAGCAACAGCGCTGGCTGGCCGCCGGTTTGTCGCTGACTATTTCTATCAACCTGTCGGCATATTCGTTTGAACAACCAGAGTTTTCCGCCCGGGTCATTGCACTGATTAAAGACTGTGCGGTGCCGCCGAATTCGTTGATTTTTGAAGTGACTGAAACCGGCGTCATTAAAGACATTGGCCGGGCGCTGGCCATTCTGACCCGGCTACGGTTGTTTGGTTGTGGGCTGTCGATTGATGACTATGGTACCGGCTATTCGTCGGTGAAACAGCTGTCGCAAATTCCTTTTACTGAACTGAAAGTCGACCGCAGTCTGATCCATGGTATCAGCACTAAACCGCATTTGCAGGTGATTTTCGAAAGTACCTTATCGATGTGCCAGAAACTGGGGATTGAGTTGGTGGCTGAGGGCGTCGAGCGGCCGGATGACTGGTTTTACCTGCAGCAGGTCGGTTGCAATACTGCGCAGGGTTATCTGATTTCACCGCCATTGCCGGAACAGCGTTTTTGCCAGTGGGTGCAAAATGGCATGACCTTTTTAAGCAAGGTGGGCCATAAAAGCTAAGTGCTGTTATGGCCGTAGCGGTGCGCCACGTAGTTTTCTGCTGCAATTTTTGCCGCCGGCGCTATAATAGCCCTCCTTTTTTTATGGCTATTATGCCATTGTCCTGCGGAGCCGCGATGAGCCAGTTACCCCCATGTCCACAATGTCAGTCCCCTTTTGCCTATGAAGACGGCGCTCAGCTGGTTTGCCCTGAATGCGGCCACGAATGGCAACCGGGTGCAGAAGCTGCAACCGAGAGCAGCAAACAGATCCGCGATTCAGCCGGTTCTGTGTTGCAGGATGGTGATACTGTGACTGTGATCAAAGACTTAAAAGTCAAAGGCTCGTCACTGGTGGTGAAAATTGGCACTAAAGTGAAAAACATCCGGCTGGTCGACGGTGACCACGATATCGATTGTAAAATCGACGGCTTTGGCGCGATGAAGCTCAAATCAGAATTTGTTAAAAAGGTCTGATTGGGCCTAGCAAAAATGGCGCCGTGGGCGCCATTTTTTATCGGGGATATAACCGTCAGTACGCCCTGGTTTTAAAAGTCGCAGCGTCCAGAATGGACCACAAATGCACTAACCCTGCGATCACCGCCGGGATAAAAATCAGCCACCACATGGCATAACCGACCATACAAACCACAAAAAACAGAATGGCGGGCATTAAACGGCCTTGCACCAGCTGACCCAGCCCCGGAATAAACACACTGCATAATGCGGCAATGACATTACCGCCTGAACCTTGCTCTGCCATACCGGCTCCTCACTTCAGCGCTTTCGCCTTTGTTCTGACTGTATCTGAAAACTTTCGGTGTGACAGCACAAATCTGTAAGCAAATTTATAAGCGCGTGACGTTGCCCGGTATGCTGCGGTAGGCTGTTGCCAGTTTGCAATTTTGGAGTTAACAGATGGAAACGGCATCGGTGCAAAAACAACCAACGAATCTGTGGTTTCGGCTGAAACTTCACCAGCTGCTCCCGGAACTGATTGTGGTGTTTATTGGTGTGTTCGCTGCTTTTTTGTTGTCGGGTTATCAGGCTGAGCGGCAAAAAGAACTGCAGCGGGTTGAAATCATCAGGGCGGTGCGGGTTGATTTGGTGGCTTATATTGCAAACGGCAGCGATCCGAAGCAAGGGTTTATTGGTTATTTTACTGAGATGAACCGTGCGAATCAGGCGCAGATCAGCAAGGGCCGGCTGGAACGCTTACCGGGCATCATCTTCGGAGATTACTGGCATTTTGAAGGGCTCCATACCATGTTGTCATCAGGGCGGCTGAATGACATAGACCTGGAGCTTTACCGCAGTCTGGCGCGCTTTAATACTATCCACCAGAATTTTATGAATATGATTGAAGGCTATAACCAGTATCAGCTGCAGTACTTGATGCCGCAGCTGCGTGAACAGCCATTTTTTGCTGCCACTGGCGCGTTAGCTGCCGGCTACGAACCCATGCAGATGTACCCGGAACAATTGCAGATGTTCAGTGAAATTACCGTGGACATTGCCCGGAAATTGTTAGCGGCAATCGATCAAAAATACCCGGAACTTAAGCCCCGGGCTCCGTCAGAAACCCCAGCTGAGTGATGCCAGCCTGCTGCACGGCGGCGAGTGTCGCGACCACATGTTCATAAGCGACAGCGCGGTCGCCTTTGAGCTGAAAGGTCGGTTGCGGCGTTAGCAACGCGGCTTGCTGCAGCCGCTGGGTCAGTTCTTCACGGCTTAATTTATCGCGATTCCAGTACACAGCGCCGTCGGCGGTGACCGCCAGTGTGATGGTATCGGGTTTGGTCTGACTTGGCTGATGGCTGACCTGCGGCAGTTCCAGCGGAATGGAGTGGGTCAGCACCGGCACTGTGATCATAAAAATAATCAGTAACACCAGCATTACATCGACCAGCGGCGTCATATTAATTTCGCTGATGACGCCGCTGTCGTCGTCAAAGTCGTTATGAAAAGACATCAGGCCGCTCCGTTCACAGGCTGGGCGTGCGACACCGTTGCCTTTGGCGCGGCACCGGTGATGAAATAGGCATGCAGCTGAAAGGCAAAGCGGTTTAACTGCGACACTATGCCTTTGTTGCTGCGGCTGAAGGCGTTAAATGCCAGGGTGGCCGGAATTGCTACTGCGAGGCCAAATGCCGTCATGATCAGCGCTTCCCCAACCGGGCCGGCAATTTTATCAATACTGGCCTGACCGCTGGCGCCAAGGCTGACTAAGGCGTGATAAATGCCCCAGACAGTGCCAAACAAACCAACAAAAGGCGCCACTGAGCCGACTGAAGCTAAGATTGCGAGGCCACGCTGGAGCTGCTCGGCACTTTCATCTATAGCGCCTTTTAGGTTAGCTGTCAGCCAGTCCGACAGCGGCAAATGACCATGTAAATCATCACGATGGGTGCTGTGATGGGCCAACGCCTGCTGGCCTTGGTCGGCCAGATAAAAAAACGGATTACCGGGGCCATCGACAGGGCGGGCTTGTTGCAGAAGATTCAGCCCGGCCTGAAAACTTTGCGCGTGCCAGAACTCACGGCCGGCCTGCTGCAGCCGGCGCAACTGCCACAACGCATAACTGCGCCTGGCTATCACTGTCCAGCTGGCGACTGACATCAGCAGCAGTAAAAACGCCACAGTTTTGCTGACCATATCGCCTTGTTGCCATAACAACGCGATGCCATAAGGATTGTCTTGCATGCTGTACTCCTGTGAATAACGTGGCGCTTTGCGCCAAAATCCGCTTTAACCTTGCTGCAGTGAAAACTTCAGCGGTAACTCGTACCAATAATCAATAGGTTGGCCTTGTTTACGCGCCGGTTGAAACTTCCATTTTTTCACCGCCTGCAGCGCCGCCTGATCCAAGCGTGCAAAGCCGCTGGTTTTTTTCAGTTTCAGCTCCGTCACCACACCGTCTTTACTGACCAACAATAACAACCAGACCGTGCCTTGTTCTTTGCGTTTACGCGACAACATTGGGTACACCGGCGCTTTGTTATTGAGGCCGGCGGCATCAGCACTGGGCAATTGTGTAGTTGGTTCCGCTGTTTTGGCCGGGCTACCGGAGGCTGTTTTCTGGCTGACAGCTTTGCTTGGCGCAACAACGGGGGCTGCGGCAGCAGCTTTAGCAACCGGCGGAGGTGTTTTTTGTATGGGCTTGCGCTGTGGTTTTTGCACTGGCTTTTTTGGCGTTGGCTGAGGTTTTACCGGCTCCGGCTCTGCTTTCGGCGGTGGTGCCATTTTGGGTTCAGGTGCTATCAATACACCCTGCAGCTTTGGTGGCTCCATGTCGATTTTGGGTTCTGTCACCGCAGCATCTGCCTGCACCAGCGCAGCGATAGCACCAAGATGCAGCAGTAACAACAATACAAAGACTCCGGCAGTGCCACGCGACATGATAAAACTTAAAGCATATGAGAATGATTCGCATTATAGAGTTGTGCGAAGGTTTTGTCAGCAGCTTTCTGCTGTGGATTGGTGTTATCCGCAACAAAGTTGCGCTGGCGCAAAGTTTCGCGCCAGCCGGAGTTTTTGCAAAAAAGGCTCAGCCCGTGGCTTTGGCCTCGGCGACGGGCGTCGCGGCAAAAGCGGGGCGAAAAATATCTGGATACACCCGATCGCGCAGTCGCATTGCCGGCGCTTCGACCAGCATGTACAGCAGGGCGCTGACAGCCAGTGACAGGATAATATTCAGCAATAACACTGTGCTGCCGGACCAGGCTTGTGTTTCAGCCTGTTGGTTAATAATAAAACCAATAGGTTTATGCACCAGATAGAGCGAATAGGACCAAAGTGCCAGCTTGGCAGCGCCCGGCACTTGCCAGCGCGCCAGCAAGCTACCTGGCTGCAGCGCGCTCATCAGCAGCAGCGCAAAGGCCATCGCCAGTAACGAATAACCAAACACAGTGGCAAAAAAGCCATAACCCTGATCTTTGATATAAGCGAAATTCAGCAGCAGATACAGCATCAGTGCTACGGCACCAAAGGCGATTAGCTGCAATTTTTGCTGATGTTGCGCCAGCGCAGCCCAACGCGCCGGATAGGCATTTTTAAATAAGGCCACCGCGAGGCCTGGCAACAATTCGTCCATCCGCGCAAAGCTGGAATAATAAATAAAAGCGTTAAAATAGCGCGTCTGGCCATCGGCCTCGAGGCCATACAACTGCCACATCTGATAGCGGTAACAAGTAGCGGCCACGATCAGAGCCGCCATCAAATAAAAGGCATGTTGTACTTTGCTGCCGACCCGTAAACAAAGCCAGGCGACCAGGGGCAGCAGGAGATAAAACTGTTCTTCAATGCATAAAGACCAGGCATGCGAAAAGGCGGTGCCCGGCATTAGCTGATAGTTTTGTGTGAAAGTCAGAAAGCGCCACAACGGCGGTGGTGTGTTGCCGCCCATCAGCTCAGGCAGCAGGAAAAATGCCGCCAAAACCAGCCAAAAGACCGGCCAGGTCCGCAGTGCCCGCCGCCAGTAAAAACGCCGGAATGACAGTTGTTTGCCCTGTGCCAGACCTTTAAACAGCTGATTACCAATCAGATAACCGGACAAAACAAAAAACAGATCGACTCCCACCCAACCTACCTGACTCAGCCAGCCAAAGGTTGGTTCGCCACTGACAAACACCATATAGTGATACATAAAAACCAGCAAGATAGCGCAGGCGCGTAACAGGTCGAGCCCGCTATGGCGGGAGGATTGGTGCGCAAAGTTGTGCGACGGCAACAGGTTCATGGTAATCCCGGAATTTGAAATGTGATTGTGATCAGATGTTTGTACTGACAGTACCATCCTGGTTGTGGATTGTCGTCAGTCTGTGTGTATTGCACTGGTGGTGCTGGGATGAGTGGGGGGAGGGATGGGATTTTGCCCTGCGGGCGGGTTTGTTTTAATGAATCATTTTTACCTCTGCGGTGAGACCGCTTAGCAAAGATTTCACCTAACGGTGAGTTCCTTTCTTTTGCCTTGCCAAAAGAAAGGAACCG
>CAMLNG010000008.1 GCA_946481195.1 uncultured Chromatiaceae bacterium | reverse complement strand
CAGACTGTCGACTGCTGATGCCAGGCTGTTACTGCTTAATGTTCCGGCATCTCCCAAATCCACGCAAGCGCCGAGGCTTGCCATGTACGCGGTGGTCGCCTGTTGATTGTCCGCCAGCGCCACGACCACTGCGGGCAGGCCCAGACAGGCCCGCTCCCAGTGGGTGGCGCCGCCGGCGCCAATCATTAAATCCGCAGCTGCCATCAGCCCGGCCATCCCTGGCGTCTGTATGTGCAGGGTCAGACGCCGGTCCTGTGCACAAAGTTGCTGCAACAACAGACGGTGCGGGTTGGCCTGACCAATCACGATATCGGCCAGCCAATGCGATTCCTGAAGTTGTTGCAACGCATCAATTGCGACTTTGCTTAAATTATCGCCATCAGTACCACCAAAAAATATCAGCAGCCGGGCTGGCTGTTGCGCGCTGAAGTGTTGCGGAAACTGGCGCTGACTGACATCAAAACCGGCAAATTCCGGCCGCAATAATGCCCATTTTGGCCCAAGCAAAGCCCGGCATTGTGCCGGCAGCAAGCCGTTGTAACGGTTGTCGAGATCAGGTAACAGGTTTTGGTCCAGCAGTAGGTCGCAGTCATAATGCCGGTTGGCTAAATCGTCGATATGCATGATAAACCGGCAACTTGGTCGCATCGCTGTACAGAATTCTGCGCCAAGGCCGTAGTGATCGACGACCAGCCAGTCAAAGTGTTGACCGGCAAGTTCTGGTGTGTTTGTGATCGACTGTTGCAGTGCGGCAGCATCTTCAGCTTCTGTGGCGCCAAGCCAGGCGGCATAACCAGCGGCTGGCGGCGTGGATAATTCAGCAAGTGCCAGCGTGGCAAAGCCTTCAGCTTCAAGCATACCCAGCAGATGGCCGGGATGTTGCCGGCAGGCGAACCAAATCTGATGGCCCTGCGCGCGCAGGGCGCGGGCCAAGGTCAGACAGCGCATCAGATGGCCGGAGCCAATACGCAGCGACGCGTCGGTGCGAAACAACAGCCGCATCAACGGCTCCGGTTTTGTTGCAATAACAGTTGCTGCAGGAGCTCCGCCCTTTGCCAGTCGGCTTCGGTGTCAATGTCCTGCACCCGGTGTTGCGGCAGTTCCTGCAAAAAACTATGTGGGGCAAACATCGGCAAGCCATCGAGCCAATGCTGCGCCTGGCCCAGGTAAAACTGGCCGGCATCGTGGAAAGTTTCAGCTAAATCCTGTGAGCGTTTTGGGATGGCGTCCGGTTGCACCGGTTCGATCTGGCCTTTTTCATTACGATACAGCGCCCGTTGAATGGGGAAGCTGAAACGACAGCCGGAAAACACAAATTTTAACTCAGCATTGTCCACGAGGGCCGCGGCAGCCTGCTGCAGGTCGGCTGCCAGTAACAAGGGCGCTGTGGCATAAATGCATCCGACTAGCGTTGGCGCTTGTCGCTGCTCGCGCAGCCACTGAATTGCATGGCAAATCACCGGGCCTGTGCCGGTAAAATCATCGGCCAGCGTAGCGGGGCGGATAAATGGTACTTCTGCGCCAGCCGCACGGGCGACTGCAGCAATTTCTTCGTCGTCGGTGGAGACAAGCACCCGGTCAAATACTTTGCTTTGCAACGCCGCATCGACAGACCAGGCCAGCATCGGCTTGCCGTTAAACAGCCGGATGTTCTTGCGGGGAATTCGTTTACTGCCACCACGGGCCGGAATAATCGCAACTTTCATCTTTAAGCAGACTCCAGCGCCTGTCGCAGTGCGGTAACTACCTGTTGTTGCTGCGCTGTTGTAATGCCGGCAAACAGCGGCAGGCTGATGATCTGACTGTAATACTGCTCAGCCTGCGGATATTGGCCCCACTGAAAGCCAAGCTGCTGGTAATAAGGCTGGGTGTGGATTGGGATGTAGTGCACATTGACGCCAATGCCGGCAGCCCGCAACTGTTCAAAGACCTGGCGCCGCAACTGTGGTTGCTGAAGCCGGATGATATACAAATGCCAGGCAGAAATGCCGTCGCGCGCTGGCGCCGGCAGTTCAACGGGCAGGTCTTTGAGTAGCGTCTGATAGAGTTCTGTCGCTGCTATGCGCTGGTGAACAAATTGCGCCAGCCGGTCAAGCTGACTTAAACCCAGCGCCGCCTGTAAATCAGTCATCCGGTAGTTATAACCGAGTTCAATCTGCTGATAGTACCAGGGGCCATGGCTTGGCTCTGTCATTTCAGTTTCATTGCGGGTGATGCCATGGCTACGCAGCGCCCGTAAATTCTCTGCCAGCTGCACATCGTTACACAGCGCCATGCCGCCTTCAGCCGAGGTAATGATTTTAACCGGATGGAAACTAAACACACAGATATCGCTGTACTGACAACTACCGACCGGCCGGTCTTGATACAAAGCGCCAATCGCGTGTGATGCATCTTCGATAATCCGGATGCCGTACGGACGGCATAGTGCAGCAATTTGTTGCATGTCACAGCTGTGCCCCGCCAGATGCACCGGGATCAGCACTTTAGGTAAGCGGTTATTGGCAGCGGCCTGCTGTAACTTCTGTTGCAGCGCCTGAATATCCAGCAAACCTGTTGTGACATCCACATCGACAAAATCAACTTCAGCCCCGCAGTAGCGCGCGCAATTGGCGGACGCGACAAAGCTGATTGGGCTGGTCCAGACCAGATCGCCGGGGCCAACACCTAGTGCGAGACAGGCCAGGTGCAGGGCCGAAGTGGCACTATTCATCGCCACAGCAAAATTCACGTTACAGCGGCGCGCGACTGCGTCTTCAAAGGCTGGTACTTTTGGCCCCTGGGTCAGAAAGTCAGACTGCAGGGTCTCGACGACTGCGGCAATATCGTTTGCGTCAATTTGCTGACGCCCATACGGGATCATGCCATCGCATCCTGATTAAAGCGGTTGATTTCATCCACAGTTAAAAACCAGGGGTTTTTGTCCGACACATATTCGGTACCTGGCGCTACTTTGCGGCCGCGTTCTTTCAGCGCGTTAATGGTAAAATCATTGCTGCGGTTGGAAAACAAAATCGACGGTGCAATGACAAAGTGGTCATCGTATTCATAGGTGTTGTAGGACATATCACCCGGGCACATCATTTCATGCAGTTTTTCGCCCGGGCGGATACCGACGTCTTTCAGTGGTAAATCCGGCGCTATGGCTTGGGCTAAATCGACAATGCGGATAGATGGGATTTTTGGCACAAAAATTTCGCCACCGAGCATGCGTTCAAAGTTTTTCAAAACAAAATCAACACCTTGCTGAAGGCTGATCCAAAACCTGGTCATCTCAGGGTGCGTGATAGGAATATGATCTGCGCCACTGTCGCGGAGCTTTTCAAAAAACGGTACTACAGAACCACGGGAGCCCACGACGTTGCCATAACGCACCACGGAAAAACGTGGTTTACTGCCGCCGGAAATATTGTTTGCGGCAATAAACAATTTGTCCGACGCAAGTTTCGTTGCGCCATAGAGGTTCACCGGGTTGGCAGCTTTGTCCGTCGACAGGGCAATGACTTTTTCGACGTTATTTTCAATCGCGGCATTAATGACGTGCTCGGCGCCATTGATGTTGGTTTTGATACATTCCATCGGATTGTATTCGGCAGCGGGGACTTGTTTCAGCGCGGCGGCATGAATGACAAAATCCACCCCACGCATGGCGCGGATCAGCCTTTCCTGATCACGCACATCGCCGATCATGTAGCGCATACAAGGTGCGTTAAAGCGTTGCTGCATCTCGTATTGTTTCAGCTCGTCACGGGAGTAAATGATGATTTTGTTTGGCTTGTAACGCTGAAGCAGCGTTTCGGTGTATTTATGGCCGAATGAGCCGGTGCCACCGGTAATAAAGATGTTTTTGCCGTTAAACATATCAACTCCCTGCCCGCGCATTGCCGACGCGGCTTCGTCTGTTGTCAGCGTCTGATGTCAGAACCATAGCATAATTTATTCCAGTATTAAAAAATGCTTGTGATTAAACACCTTAGCGTCGGGTATACCTTTTCTCTGTCTGCACGGTCAAAAATCAGGCAATGAATGCTTTGCCTGTCGGCTCAAACAGGGCGTACAATCAGAGACAGGCCTTGTAATATCCGGAGCGCAAGATGAATATCAACGGTCAGTTTAATGCCTCAGATTTGTTATCAGACCGCCTGCAGCGCAGTAATGATGACAAACTGAAACAACTGGCGTCGGCAAAACGGATTAACTCTGCTGCTGACGATGTCGCCGGATTGCAAATCGCTAACCGGCTCAGTGCGCAGAACAGCGGCACCCGTCAGACGGAACAGAATCTTTATGATGGTTTATCACTGGCGACGCTGGCGGACCAATCGCTGCAGGGGATCAACGACGGACTGAATGAAATCGGTCGTCTGGCGACGCAGGCGGGGAGTGGCATTTTGTCTGCCGATGACAAAGCCGCGCTGCAAAAACAAGTAGATGCAATCAGTGCCGGTATTAAGGATCAGATCGCTAATACCGAGTTTGGTGGCACTAAGTTATTTAGCCGCGATGGCAGTATTGCGCTTGGCGGTGAAAAAAGTCAGTTCAGTTTACAGACTACAGATTTGGCCAAACAACTGACTGATGGCGGTGTTTTTGCCATTGACCTGCGTAGTGCAGACGGTGTGGCAAAAGCGCTGGAAACTGTACAGAGCAACAGCCGACAGATTGATAATCAACGCACCGACATCGGCGCGACGGCCAATGCGATGTCGGCATCCGCGCGTAATCTGTCGAATCAAAACGTCAACGAACAGGCCGCTATTAGCCGTATCGCCGACCTGGATTACGCCAAAGCCAGCACAGAGCGGGTGCAGGGGCAAATTCGCGAGCAAGCTGGTATTGCTGTAGCGGCGCAAGGTCGCATCCAGGCGGAACAGGCGCTGCAATTGCTCAGTTAATCGTTCAGCTGCTGCCAGCAACGCTGTTTTTTTGACGCTAGTGTCAAAAAACCAGCGTTTGTTGCTTGCAAGGGCGGCAAGCCTTTGCAACAATAAGAAAAAAGCTGGCAGTTCGACCATATGAACCCACAATTATTTATTTTGGATCAACAGGATAGCCGGGCGCAGCGCCTGAGCGTGATCCTGAGTTTCATTCATGAGCCGCATGCCATTCTCACTGAAGAACAGCTGACAACGACGCTCAATGCAGATCCAAAAGCAGTAGTGCTGCTCGGCGCTTTGACCTCACAGCAACATGAACAAATTCTGCAGCAATACCCGGCGTGCGCCTTTTTGTTGTTGGGCGAAACCTTAAAGCCTTTCCTCCGCCACGCCAATGCCGTGGGTTTATTGACCGAACCTTTTGCCTACGCGTCGCTGACCCAGCAACTGCGGGATTGTCAGGAATATCACCGCTTATTGCCCGGTCAGCGTCAACATGACCTGCAACACCGCTTTGTCGGCATGGTCGGCACCAGCCCGGTGATGCAGCAGGTGAGGTTTTTAATTCAGCAAGTTGCCAAGACTGACGCCAATGTGCTGATCCTCGGTGAATCCGGCACCGGTAAAGAAGTGGTGGCCCGCAATATCCATGTACTGTCGCATCGTTGTGACGGCCCATTTGTGCCGATTAACTGCGGCGCTATCCCGGCGGAATTATTGGAAAGCGAATTGTTCGGCCACGAAAAAGGCGCCTTTACCGGCGCAATCTCAACCCGCAAAGGCCGCTTTGAGCTGGCGCAGGGCGGGACTATTTTCCTCGATGAAATTGGCGATATGCCACTGCCGATGCAGGTTAAACTACTGCGGGTACTGCAGGAGCGCAGCTATGAACGGGTTGGCGGCAGCCAGCCAATCCGCGCCGATGTGCGGATCATTGCTGCGACGCACCGCCAGCTGGAAGGCATGATTGAAGATGGCCGTTTCCGCGAAGATTTATATTACCGGCTGAACGTATTTCCAATAGATACGCCGGCGCTGAAAGAGCGGGCCGACGATTTACCGCTGTTATTAACCGAACTGTTGCAGCGCCTGGAACTGCAGGGCCAGTCCGGCGTTAAGTTCACTGAGCGGGCTATCGAAAGCCTGAAGTTGCATCCCTGGCCGGGTAATGTGCGGGAACTGGGCAATCTGGTGGAGCGTCTGACCATTATGTTTCCAAATCAGGTGGTGGACGTCGCTGATTTGCCGCAAAAATACCGTCATATTGATGTCGAAACCTATGTGCCGCACTATCCGGAAGCATTATTGGAACGTGATGCCATCAATGAATTGTTTCAATTCGGTGCTGATGAAGACGACAGTCAGGATGATGATGGCTTTGCGGTGCAGGCCGGTGATCAGCTTGGTCTGTTGCCGGATGCCGGCTTAGATTTGAAACAGTTCCTGGCCGACTTAGAAGTCAGTCTGATTAATCAGGCGTTGGAACGTCATGATTTTATTGTGGCGCGGGCAGCCGATATTTTATGTCTGCGCCGCACCACGCTGGTGGAAAAAATGCGTAAATACAACCTGATGCGCGACGAAGCAGATGGGGCTGAAAACGACTGACTGCCAAAAAATTGGCAATCAAATTTCATTTAAATACCTGAAATATAATACAAATATATATGGCATGATTTCTGCTTAGACAGGGAGTGTTCAAAA
Source organism: uncultured Chromatiaceae bacterium (assembly GCA_946481195.1). Next base: position 16,215 of record CAMLNG010000008.1, on the reverse strand, counting down.
CCCTGACGGTGAAATTATGCTCACTTCCCCGCAAGCTGTACTGAAAAAGACGCCTGCGCCCGCGTTGCCGATGCTGCCTTTGGCTGTGTCGCCCGGACTGGCGCCCGTTGCCGCGCCCGTGGTGATGGCTGACGCCGAACGTCAGGAATTGCAACGTCTGCAACATCTGCTGCAAGTGCTGCCAAATGGCATTGTGGTGCTGGATCAACGCGGTTATGTCATGCAGGCCAATCCGGTTGCGGTGGCGATGCTGGGCGAACCCTTGCACGGCCAACGCTGGTTGGATGTGATTAACCGCAGTTTCCGCCCGCGCAATGACGACGGTCTGGAAGTGTCTCTGCACGATGGCCGGCGGGTGCAGCTGGCTATCAGTCCGCTGGAACCCTTAGCAGGCCAGTTAATCGTTCTGACTGATCTGACCGAAACCCGGCAGCTACAAAGCCGCTTGTCGCATCTGCAGCGTTTATCTTCCTTAGGCAAAATGATGGCGTCATTGGCGCATCAAATCCGCACACCGCTGTCTGGCGCCTTGTTGTATGCCCGCAATTTACGCAATCAAAAACTGGATCCAGCCGCGCGTGAGCAATTCAGTCAGAAGCTGTTAAACCGGTTGACCGATTTAGAGCAGCAAGTCAATGACTTATTGCTGTTTGCCCGGGCCGGTCGCGAGCAGCAGGCGCAGCCACTGTCGATGCAGCAATTGCTCAGCGAAGTGTTTGCTGCAGTCGAGCCTTTGGTGTTACAGCAGCAGGGCACTGTTGTGGTCGAACTGCCGGATCCGGATGTGATGGTGCTTGGCAATCATACAGCTTTAGCCGGGGCACTCAGTAATCTGGTGCATAACGCGCTGGAGCACGCCGGACCCGGAGCCCGTATTCAGTTATCTGCTATTGCCAGTGCTGACGAGCGGCAGGTGGTGTTGGCGGTCGAAGACGAAGGCCCGGGTGTACCGGAGCACTTGCGTCAGCAAATTTTCGAGCCTTTTTATACCACCCGCAGCAACGGCACCGGCCTTGGTCTGGCTGTCGTGCAGGCGGTGGCCACTTCACATAATGGGCTGGCCCGTTGCTTGTCAGGCACAGCAGGCGGCGCCCGTTTTGAATTAGTGCTGCCGGTTTGTCCGGCAGCTGTCAGCACAGCCCATGGCAGTGCACGCTCAATCAAGGAGTCCAGTCATGCAGAAGCCTAAAATTCTGGTCGTAGAAGACGATGCCGGTTTGCAGGAGGCGCTGGCGGACACGCTGAGCCTGGCGCAATATGAGGTGATCCTGGCCGGTAACGCCGAGCAGGCGCTGCAGCAGCTCAAACAACACAAAATCCGGCTGGTGGTCAGCGACGTGCAGATGGGCGCTATTTCAGGCCTCGAATTACTGAAATCAATCAAGCTGAATTATCCGCAGTTGCCGGTATTGATGATGACGGCGTACGCCACTGTCAACGATGCGGTGACAGCTATCCGTCTGGGCGCTGTAGATTACCTGGCAAAACCCTTTTCACCGGAAGTGTTGGTGAATATGGTCAGCCGCTACGTCAGCCCGGAAGAGCAAATTCCGTTTGAGCCTATTGTGGCCGCGGCCAGCAGTCTGCAGCTGGTGAAGCTTGCAGCCAAAGTGGCAAAATCCGATGCCAACGTCATGGTATTAGGGCCGAGCGGTTCAGGTAAAGAAGTACTGGCGCGTTATATCCACCGGCAGTCCGGCCGGCATGACGGACCTTTTGTGGCTATTAACTGCGCGGCTATTCCGGAAAACATGTTGGAATCCACCCTGTTTGGCTATGAAAAGGGCGCTTTTACCGGCGCAATCGCGGCTTGTCCCGGCAAGTTCGAACAGGCGCAGCAAGGGACAATTCTGCTGGATGAAATCAGCGAAATGGATCTGAATCTACAGGCGAAATTGCTGCGGGTGCTGCAGGAGCGGGAAGTCGAGCGGCTCGGCAGTCGCAAAACTATCAAGCTGGATGTGCGGGTCGTCGCGACCAGCAACCGGGATTTACGTCAGGCAGTGGCACAAGGCACATTCCGCGAAGACTTGTTTTACCGGCTGAATGTGTTCCCACTGACTTGGACGGCACTACGTGAGCGTCCGGAAGATATTCTGCCATTGGCGGTACATTTAATGGAGCGGCATTGCCAGCAGCAGGGCGTCGCCGTGCCTGAGCTGAACGCTGCGGCAAAACGTAAACTGTTTTCCCATGATTGGCCGGGTAATGTGCGCGAGCTGGACAATGTGATCCAACGTGCATTGATTGTCCATGCCGACGCCATCATTACCGAAGACGATATTCTGCTGGAGTCGGGGGCTGCAACTACCAGCCGCAATGACCCTGTGCTGGTCAGTAACGATCCGGAGCTCAGTGTGTTTAAGTCCGGGGTGTATGAACAGGAACATCGTCTGATCCTCGAAACGATGAAAGCCTGCGCGAACCGGCGCAAAGATGTTGCAGAAAAACTTGGCATCAGTGCGCGGACTTTACGCTATAAACTGGCTCGGATGCGCGAATCCGGCATTATCGTGTCATTTTAACCCGGCTGAGCGGTAAAAGCGCATGCCATGGCTGCGCTTTTGCTGCTCTGCAGCTGCATTTGATTTCTTTGCCAGTACCCCGTTTTTTCTGCCCGTCATTGTCGCTAACTACCCAGCATTCTCATTGCGTTGCCCGCATCCTATTTGCGCCGTGACGGTTTTTTGACTGTGAAGTTGCCAATTAACCTATTGATTATTAATAAAAATAAACTGGCATAACTTGTGCTTAAGTCAGCTATATCAATAGCTTTACAGGCGACAGCATCATGGATATCAAAGGCGCAGGGCTCTATCAGGAAATGCAGGCATTTGCCCGGCAAGCCCGGAATGTGTCTGCTGACATGCAGATTGGTCCATCTCAGGTCGACAATACCAGCCAAAGTGATTTTTCCCAGCTGTTTAAGCAGGCGCTGAACACAGTCAACGGTTTGCAAAAAAACAGCAATGAGCTTGCTACTGCCGTTGAATTAGGCGATCCGAAAGTGTCGCTGGCGCAAGCGATGATAGCAGGGCAAAAAGCATCGGTAGCCTTTGAAGCCACTGTGCAGGTGCGCAACAAGTTGGTCGAAGCCTATAAAGAAGTCATGGCGATGCCGGTGTGATGGGAGCAATCTAAATGGCTGAATCTACAGAATTAACTTTAAGCTCTAACGACTTTAGCCAGCCGGTTGACAGTGCAGCACCGGTTGAGCAGAAGTCAGGTTTTATTGGCTCTATGGGCGGTATGGATATAGTCCGGCAAATCGCCCTGATTATTGCACTGACTATCTGTATCGCGATTGCCATCCTCATCATCATGTGGGCCCGTGAACCGGATATGCGTCCGCTCGGTACTTTTGAAACCTCTGAGCTCATTACCCATCTGGACCATCTGGACGCACAAAAAATCGAATACAAGCTCGAAGGCAACACCATTCTGGTACCTGGTGATAAGTACCAGGACATCAAACTGGGGTTAAATCGGGCCGGTTTAGAAAAAGCAACCAACAGCGGCGATGAGATCCTGATGCAGGACAGCGGCTTTGGCGTCAGCCAGCGGCTGGAAATGGAACGGCTAAAACATAGCCGGGAGCAACAGTTAGCCCGCACTATCGAAGAATTCCAGAGCGTCGCCCGGGCCAGGGTGCTGCTGGCTATTCCAAAAGAGAATATTTTTGCCCGGGTAGAAAAACAGCCGTCCGCGACTGTGATGATCACCGCCAAAGGTGGCAAAGCCATAAAAGACAGCGAAGTGGATGCCATTGTGGATTTAGTGGCATCGGCGGTGCAGGGGCTGGAGCCGTCAAAGGTCACTGTGACCGACCAGAATGGCCGTCTGCTAAACAGTGGCTCGCAGGATGCTGCTTCAGCCCGTTCCCGGCGTGAATACGAAATCGAATTAAAGCGTGAAGATGAATATCGCCAGAAAATTGACTCTATCTTAATTCCAATCCTTGGGATGGACAATTACACAGCGCAAGTCGACCTGCAGATGGATTTCACCGCCACTGAACAGACGCAAAAACGCTATAACCCGGATTTACCTGCGGTCCGCAGCGAAATGACTTCCGAAGAAAACAGCGTTGGCGGCGGGGCCATGGGGATCCCGGGTGCTTTATCCAATCAGCCGCCGCTGGATTCGAATATTCCGGAAAAAGCCAATAATGGTGAATCGCCGGTGGTGCCGGGTCGTAACAGCAAAGAAGTGACCCGTAACTATGAACTGGATACCACTATCAGCCACAGCACCCAACAAAGCGGTGTAATCCGCCGCATCAGCGTGTCAGTGGCAGTGGATTATAAGTTAGGTGAAGGCACTGCCGAAGCGCCAGCCAAACCAGAACCACGTTCGCAGGCAGAGCTACAGAACATCCGGCGTTTATTGCAGGGCGGCGTAGGCTTTGATGTACAACGTGGCGACACCATCGAAGTGGTGTCAGTGCCCTTTACCCGTGAAGCTGTGGTAACCACCGCTGAACAACCGATTTACGAGCAAGAATGGTTTATGCGCGTGATCCGCCTGGCCTTAGCTGCTCTGGTGATTATTGTACTGATCCTGGCGATAGTGCGGCCAATGCTGAAGAAACTGATCTACCCTGAAGATACCTCTGAGACTTACGACGAAATGTCACTGTCCCGTGGTGTGGATCTTGGCGACGACACCATCGATCTGCTGAGTAAAGAATTTGATGCGAAATCTGTTGGTTTCGCGGCAGATGGCACCTTAATGCTGCCAGATCTGCATGGTGATGAAGACTTATTAAAAGCGGTACGGGCGCTGGTTGCCAATGAGCCTGAACTTTCCTCTCTGGTCGTGAAAAACTGGTTGGCTGAAGATGAGTAACGTAGAAACCACACAAAAACCGGCGTTTGACGTCGGTAAACTGGATGGCGTGGAAAAAGCCGCCATCCTGCTGCTGAGCTTGTCGGAAGAAGATGCCGCGCAGATTTTAAAGCACCTGGAGCCGAAACAGGTGCAAAAAGTCGGTATGGCGATGGCATCAATTGAAGACCTGAATCAGGCCAAAATCTCGGCGGTGCACCGGCTCTTTATCGAACAAATTCAAAACTTCAGCACCATCGGCTTCCAGAGCGAAGACTTTATCCGCCGTGCCTTAACAGCAGCACTCGGTGAAGAAAAAGCCTCGAATCTGATTGACCAGATCATTCTGGGCGGCGGTGCCAAAGGTCTGGATTCGCTGAAATGGATGGACTCCAAGCAGGTGGCCAACATCATCCGCAACGAACACCCGCAGATCCAGACTATCGTGCTGTCATACCTGGAACCAGAACAGTCCGCCGAGATTTTGTCGCAGTTCCCGGAAAAAGTCCGTTTGGATCTCACAATGCGGATCGCCAACCTGGAAGAAGTGCAACCAGCCGCTTTGCAGGAATTAAACGAGATCATGGAGAAACAGTTTGCTGGTCAGGCCGGCGCGCAAGCCGCGAAGATGGGCGGCCTGAAAGCAGCTGCCGACATCATGAACTACCTCGATACCAATATCGAAGGACAGCTGATGGATTCTATCCGCGAGCACGACGAAGAAATGGCGCAGCAAATCCAGGATTTAATGTTTGTCTTCGAAAACTTACTGGAAGTCGACGACCGCGCTATCCAGGCGATTTTGCGCGAAGTACAGCAAGATGTGTTGATGAAAGCCCTCAAAGGTGCCGACGACAACCTGAAAGAGAAGATCCTGAAAAATATGTCAAAACGGGCGGCAGAAATGCTGGCCGACGACCTCGAAGCGATGGGGCCGGTGCGGGTCAGCGAAGTCGAAACGGCGCAAAAAGAAATTCTGTCCACCGCGCGGCGTCTGGCCGATGCCGGCGAAATTATGCTCGGCGGCGGCGGCGGCGAAGACTTCCTGTAATGAACCCCGGGCGTGGCGTGCGGCTTTAGGAGTAGCAAATGAGCCTGAACGATTTTATCAAGCACCGGCCTTTTGAGCCGGATGCTGAAGTGCTGGAATTGCTGCGCAATTGGCCAGCGCCGGATTTTCAGGCGTCTGTGCAGAAAAAAACGCAAAAAACCAATGCGTTGTATAAAACGCCCCCGCAACCCGGGCAAAAACTTGTCGCCAGGGCGCCGGAAGAAGAAGAGATCAAGCCGCTGACCGCGGAAGATATCGAACAAATCCGTCAGGCCGCTTATGACGAGGGCCTGGGGCAGGGTAAAGAAGAAGGTTTTAGTCAGGGCTATGCCGAAGGCCGGGAGCAAGGTTATCAGGATGGCCTGCAGCAAGGTCAGGCCGAAGGCCGCAAAACCGGCCTTGCCGAGGGTGAAGGCCTGATCCGCGAGCAGCTGGCGCAGCTACAGGTACTCTTGGATCAGTTACAGCAACCTTTGCAACAGGTCGACCAGCGTGTTGAGCAAAGTCTGCTGGATTTAACTGTCGCCATGGCGCAGGCGGTGGTTGCGGTGGAGGTCAAAACCAATCCGCAGGTGATCCTGCAGACCTTGCGTCAGGCAATTGACGCGCTGCCACTTAAAGCCAGTCAAATTCAAATCCGCCTGCATCCGGAAGATTTGGCCGTGATCCAACAACACTACAACGCCGACGATTTAGCCGAACGCCAGTGGCAGCTGCGCGCTGAGCCTGTGTTAGAGCGCGGCGACATCCGCGTGGATGCCGGCGAGTCCTCAGTAGAGCGCAACTTAAAACAGCGCCTGCAACACAGTCTGGAACACTTCCTGCAATCAGACATTCAGACTGAATAATTGCCGTGAAGTGTCAAAAGCATGACATTTGAATCCAAACGTAATGCCCTGGCCGGACGTCTGCAGCAACAGCAGCAGTATATCCGGCAAAACCGTCCTGTGGTGGCGGGCCGCCTGGTGCGGGTGGTTGGGCTGACGCTGGAAGCCACCGGCCTCAGTGCCGCCATAGGCCAAACCTGTAGTGTCGATACGTTCGATGGTGCATTACTGGCGGAAGTGGTGGGTTTTGCCCAGGACCGCATTTTTCTGATGCCTAAAGACGACATCACTGGTGTCATCCCCGGGGCCAGGGTCACACCACTCAGTGACCATCTCGGTGTGCCGCTGACCATGGCGTTACTGGGGCGGGTGATTGATGGCGCCGGCAACCCGCTCGATGGTAAAGGGCCGGTACGCGCCACCGAATTTGCACGGCAAAAGAAAAACCCGATTAATCCGCTCAATCGCCGGCCGGTGAAACAACCGCTGGACGTTGGTGTGCGTGCCATTAACAGCATCATCACCGTTGGCAAAGGTCAGCGCATGGGGCTGTTTGCCGGTTCCGGTGTTGGTAAATCGGTGTTATTGGGCATGATGACGCGCGGCACTGCTGCCGATGTCATTGTGGTTGGCCTGGTCGGTGAACGGGGCCGCGAAGTTAAAGAATTTATCGACGAAATTCTGGGCGATGAAGGCCGCAAACGCTCAGTGGTGGTGGCAGCCCCCGCTGATGTGTCGCCCCTGATGCGCCTTAAAGGCTGCGAAACCGCGGTGCAAATTGCCGAGTATTTCCGCGATCAGGGGCTCGACGTGTTGTTACTGCTCGACTCCGTCACCCGTTATGCGCAGGCGCAGCGGGAAATCGCGCTGGCGGTTGGCGAGCCACCGGCGACTAAAGGTTATCCGCCTTCCGTATTCGCCAAGTTACCAGCGCTGGTGGAACGCGCCGGCAATGGTGGGGAAGGTCAGGGGTCCATTACGGCATTTTATACCGTGTTGTCGGAAGGCGACGACCTGCAGGACCCGATCGCCGATGCGGCCCGGGCTATTCTGGACGGTCACATTGTGTTGTCGCGGCAGCTGGCGGACAGTGGCCATTTCCCGGCCATTGATATCGAACGCTCGATCAGCCGGGTCATGCCGGCGGTGACCAGTATGGAACACCAGAAGCTGGCACGTGCTGTTAAGCAGCTTTATGCCAGTTTCAGTCAGAGCAAAGATTTAATTTCCATTGGCGCTTATGTCAAAGGCTCAGATCCAATGCTGGACCAGGCCATTAGTCTGATGCCAAAAATCAACCGTTTCCTGCAACAGGGCATGACCGATGTGGTGCCTTATGACGAATGTCTGGCAGGGCTCAATACCTTATTACCTGCGAACCGGAGCTTTTAAGTATGGCGCTGAAACAACTACAACTATTAGTCCAGGTCCAAAAAGAAAAAGAAGAAAAGCTGCTGGCTAATTTTGTGCAGGCACAACAGTTTCTGCAGACCTGCAATGACCGTTATCAGGGCCTCGCTGACTATCGAACCGACTATATCCGCCAGACGCAACAACGTGGTGCCGAGGGTGTGCAAAGCCGCCAGTTTAATCAGTATCTGAATTTTATTACCAAACTGGATCAGGCGCTGGAGCAGCAAAATTTGCAAATTCAACAGGCGCAGCGCGTGGTTGATATGCGCCGCACCGCATGGCTCACCATGCAGAAAAAGCGCAAAGCCATCGAGTTACTGATCGATAAAGAACTGGCTGCCAGTCAGCAACGGCAAAACCGGCTGGAGCAAAAGCTGCTGGATGAAATTGCTACCCAGCAGTTTTTCCGCCGTCTGCAGCAGCAAGGCGTCTGATTTCAGCCAGTCTGGCGTGAAATTTGTATAAGTCTGTCAAAGTTTGACGAATAAACCGCATTAAGCCCGCGAACCACGCGGCCGGAGACAAGATGATGAACCTCAGTATCAATCTGACTTTGGGCAGCCCTGGCGCTGAGTCGGTGCTCAATACCGCGCCGGCACCGGAAGAGGGCGCCGTCGATAGTTTCAGCCTGAAACTGGCAGATGAACTGAGTGAACAGGAATTAACCCCGCCTATTAAGGTTGAGGATACCAGAGCGGTAGACCCGGCCTTGCTGGAAGCGATTGCCGCCCGGCAGAAGCTTGCCGCAGATAGCGAAGCGGCCAGTGCAAAAGACGGCAGAGTCTGGGTGGATGACCCTTTACAAGGTTTACCGATCGTAGCTGAGAACGAAGCTGAGCTCACCGGTACGGTAACCGAAGATAAGCCCTGGTTTGACATCATCGAAAAAGCCAAAAGCTACGGGCCGGCACTACAAGCCAATAAAACCGGTGGCAATGACAATACTGATGCGGCCGTGACGGCAGACAGTTCAGAATTAGCGGATACAGACCATAATCTGACACTGCAGCTATCAACAGAAACCCCGGACATTGATTCGACAGCATCTGCTATTGCTGCGGCAACCGCTGACGCGGCTAAAGCCGCGATCACTGCAGAAACTGCCGGCCCAGCCGCAGCCGTCGATACCAACTCAGAGCAACAGGCCGGGCAGGCCACACTTCTGACGACTGAGCAGGCATTACTGACAGCGCAGGAACTGGCAGCTGCAGGCTTCACTATTTCGGCGGCTGCTGAGCAGGACAGTACCGTTACCGTGGCGACAGACACTGAGGCGTCGACCACCGTGGACGACAAGGCTACCCACGAATTATTGCCTGCTGCAGCAGGAGGCGCGCAGCGCCCTGTGGCAGCTGACTCAACAACAACCAAATCAACAACAAAGCCTGATCAACTGCACGCAGAGCAGAGCAGTGCGTTAAAAGCTGCAGGCAAATCAGCCGCTGTGCGTGAAGTAGCTCACGACACTGCTGATGAGAATGCCGTCAAAACAGCGCCAACCGGCCCATCTAAAGAACCCGCAGCAGAGCAGGTTGCAACACCGGCCCAACAATCACCACAGACCCAGCAAGGGGCTAAAACCGCCAATCAGCCATCAGCTGTGGTATTGCCAGACAGTGCTGTCAGCACTGAACTGCCTGAGCCGGAATTACCAGCGACAATGGCCGTGCAGGCCCAGGCTGCACCAGTGAATACCAATCGCAATGCCGCCGCCGCAGGCCTTGAAAAAGCGCCTGCGGCCAACGCCTTTGCCGAGCATTTAAAAGCAGTGAATCAGACGACTCAGCAACAACAGCAATCAGGTGCAGAGCAACAGACTGGCCAGGGGCAAGCAATGGCAGCAGCTGATGTGCTGCTGACCGGTCAGACATACAAACCGGCGGCGACAACTCTGGCGTTTGGCCAGCAGCTGCAACAACTGCAACAAGCGCAGCCACAGGCTGAACATACAGCGACAGCCACTGCGATTACGCAACCGGTTGCGCACAGTGCCGCGACTTCGCATGCAACTTTGGTGTCCAACCGTGCGGCCGAAGCCACAACCTGGCAAGCACCGCTGGCACTGACTGAACCGGCGGCAGCACAACAGCTCAAAGATCGGGTGATGGTGCAAATTCAGCACAAACTACAAACGGCAGAAGTGCAGCTGCATCCGGAAGATTTGGGATCGATGCAAATTAAGCTGAATCTGCAGCAAGATCAGTTAAGTGTGCAGTTTGTCGTGCAACAAGGTGCGGCTAAAGAAGCGCTGGAACAGCAGATGCCAAAATTACGTGAATTACTGGAACAACAAGGCATTGCCTTAACTGAGGGACAGGTAGAGCAGCGTCAGTCTGGTGGGCAACAAGAGCAGCGTCAGGCCCGTTCCGGTCAATCCGGTGGCGCTGAAGCGGATCTTGCTGCAGTGCAGACTGTGCAAATGAAGGTTTCTGACCGGATGGTGGATTTTTATGCATGATTCATGGTCAGGTGCAGACAAAACCGGCAGATCCGCCGATGTTGATTGCCTTTGTCCCGTAACGAAGTAAATAATAACTAAAATAACGGCGACGGAGTCCAGTCATGGCAGCGGAAAAAGAGCTCGAAATTGCTGATGGTGGCAATAAAAAGAAAAAAATGATCATCATCGCGGCTGCAGCTGTGGTGTTGCTAGGCGGCGGTGGTGCGGCTTTTATGATGATGGGCGGAGATCCGCCACCTGCGGCAGAAGCGGCGGCGGGAGAAGCACCGGCAGCTGATGGTGCAGCGGCCCCGGCTGCGGATGGTGCAGCACCGGCGGCTGGTGGCGCTGAAGTTGGTTCGGCTTTATATGTCGGGATGCCACGACCATTTGTGTTTAATGTAGCCGGAGCCAACCGGGACCGTTTAGTCCAGATCAAAGCCCAGCTGCTGGTCCGCGGCTCACAGAATGAAGAAACGGCTAAGCAGCATATTCCATTAATTGAAAGTACCATGCTGCGCACTTTCAGTAAGGCCAATGCCGATGAGCTGGTGACAGCGGCCGGCAAAGAAACGATTAAAGCAGCAGCGCTGAAAGATGTGCAGGAAGCGTTACAAGGTGTGGCAGGCTCTCCGGTGGTTGAAGAGATCCTGTTTACCGGTTTTGTTATGCAGTAAAGCCGGTTCGAACCGGAGGGCAACAGATTGACTGATTTATTATCCCAGGACGAAATTGACGCGCTACTCCACGGTGTTGATGACGTCGAAGAAGAAGAGATAGAAGAAAGCTCCGGTCCGGGCGGTCGACGCTCGGCGATGGAATATGACTTCTCTTCGCAGGATCGGATTGTCCGGGGCCGGATGCCGACTTTGGAAATGGTCAACGAACGTTTTGCCCGCCATATGCGCATCAGTTTATTTAACATGATGCGCCGCACCGCCGAAGTGTCGATCAACGGTGTGCAGATGATTAAATTCGGCGAATATGTGCATACCTTGTTTGTGCCAACCAGTCTGAATATGGTGCGCTTCCGGCCATTAAAAGGCACTGGCCTTATCACGATGGAGGCGCGGCTGGTGTTTATTTTGGTGGATAACTTCTTTGGCGGTGATGGTCGCTACCATGCCAAAATCGAAGGCCGTGAATTTACCCCCACCGAACGACGCATCATTCAGATGCTGCTGAAATTAATTTTTGAAGATTACAAAGAAGCCTGGGCGCCGGTAATGGACGTGTCCTTTGAATATCTGGACAGCGAAGTCAACCCGGCAATGGCGAATATTGTCAGCCCGACGGAAGTGGTGGTGATCAGCTCTTTTCACATTGAGCTGGACGGTGGCGGTGGTGATTTCCATGTCGCTTTGCCTTATTCGATGCTGGAGCCTATCCGCGAGTTACTCGACGCCGGTGTGCAGAGCGATAAAGAAGATACTGACTTGCGCTGGAGTAAGGCGCTGCGCGACGAAATTATGGATGTCAAAGTCAATCTGACTACCAAAATGATGGATGTCGATTTGACACTGGAGCAGGTGATGAACCTCAAAGCCGGTGACATTATTCCGGTGGAGATCCCGGAAACCATCACAGTGCTGATTGAAGACCTGCCGACATATCGCGCCAAAATGGGTAAATCCCGCGACAATGTGGCACTGAAAATTGTCGAAAAAATCAAAAGACCGGAATCGGTTAAATCTGAACTGCATGTCTTTACCAAAGGCGGTCGCCGCTTAGACAGTGACGCAGATATCAGTGAACTGGAAGCCGATTTGATCCTGAATGAACGTAGTGAGGAAAGATGGTAATGGCTGACGACAAAGACACGATGGACGAATGGGCTGCGGCCCTGGCAGAAGCCGAAGGCAGTGCTGATGGCGTCGAGACAGCCGAGCTGGATGAGTTGCATGAAGAACACGCGCCGTTATCCGGCGATGAACGCCGCAAGCTCGATACGATTCTGGATATTCCGGTCACCATTTCGATGGAAGTTGGTCGCGCCAAAATCAGTATCCGCAATCTGTTGCAGCTCAATCAGGGCTCAGTAGTTGAACTGGAGCGGGTGGCCGGTGAACCGCTGGACGTTTTGGTCAATGGCACATTGATCGCCCACGGTGAAGTGGTCGTGGTCAACGACAAGTTCGGTATTCGTCTGACGGACGTGATCAGTCAAATTGAACGTATTAAGAAGTTGCGCTGAGATGCGTTGCTGGTTGTTATTGTTATCTGCGCTGCCGGCCAGCGCGATAGCGCAAGTGGCGACGCAGAGCGCTGCCCAGGCGGATGTCGCAACACAGCCGCTGCGCCAAAGTGCCAATTTGCCCGGTCTTGGTCAGATCGTCATTTCTTTGGCGCTGGTGGTCGGCGCTATTATTGTGCTGGCATTGCTGTATAAAAAATTGCAGCTGAAAATGCCCGGCTCCAAACATTTTAAGGTGGTTGCCACTTTACCGGTAGGCCAGAAAGAACGCATCTTAGTGATTGAAATACAAGGAAAACAGCGAGTAATCGGCGTGACACCACACAGCGTCAATTTCCTGTTTGACCTCGAAAATCCACTTCCTGAAGAAAAGTTGGCATCAGACTTTCATACGCAGTTACAGTCGTTCCTGAAAAAGTAATCTGCGGTTATGTTTCGAATCCTCGTTTTACTGCTGGTGCTGTTAAGCCCGGCAGTGCTTGCTGACAATAGCGGCCTGTCCGCACTGCAAATCACCACCAATCCTGATGGCTCGCAGGAATACAGCGTGACTTTGCAGGTACTGGCGATGATGACAGCGCTGAGTTTCCTGCCGGCTGCGCTGATCATGATGACCAGCTTTACCCGCATCATTATTGTGCTGGCGATTTTGCGCCAGGCGATGGGCTTGATGTCGAGCCCGTCGAACCAGGTGCTGGTCGGCATCACATTGTTCCTGACTTTTTTCATCATGGCGCCGACTTTTAAACAAGTGAATGACACCGCCATTCAACCGTATTTAAAAGAAGACATTACCTCAGTGCAGGCGCTGGATGCGGCCATTAAGCCGATGAAAGCTTTTATGCTGCACCAGACCCGGATCAAAGATTTAGAGACATTTGCTGAAATTGCCGGTCACCCTAAAGTCGCCAATAACCAGGATTATCCGATCACCATCGTGATCCCGGCTTTTGTCACTTCGGAACTGAAAACAGCATTCCAGATTGGCTTTATGATATTTATCCCGTTTTTAATCATCGATTTAGTGGTCGCTTCCGTGTTGATGGCAATGGGCATGATGATGTTGTCGCCAATGATTATTTCGCTGCCGTTTAAGTTAATGATGTTTGTGCTGGTGGACGGCTGGTTGCTGGTGATGGGCACGCTGGCCAACAGTTACGGAATAGGAGTCTGAGATGACGCCGGAAACCTTTGTCGATATTCTCAATGATGCTTTGTATCTGGTGATTTTGCTGGTCAGTATTATCATCATGCCGTCGCTGGTGGTTGGTTTGATGGTGTCGATTTTCCAGGCTGCGACGTCCATCAACGAACAGACTTTAAGCTTTTTACCACGGCTGATTGTGACGCTACTGGCTCTGATTTACGGTGGCCACTGGATGACCCAAACGCTGATGGATTACACCACCGGGTTGTTTTTGTCGATCCCGAGCCTGGTGAGCTGAGATGGAATATCCGCTTTCCGTGCTGATGCAGGGCATCGCGGACTTTTTGCTGCCGCTGTGCCGGATTGGCGCTATGTTTGCGCTGATGACCGGTATTGGCGCGAAAACAGTACCCAACCGCATCAAAATTGGTTTGGCTGTGATGTTTACGCTGGTGGTGATGCCGGTGATCCCGCCGGTGAAAGATACCAATCTGATGTCTGCCTTCACCGTTATTCAGGTGATGCAGCAGCTGCTGATTGGCACCGCGATGGGCTTTATCTCGATGATTTTTATTAATGCCTTTGTGCAGGCTGGTCAAATTCTTGCGACTCAGACTGGCCTCGGCTTTTCGTCGTTAGTTGACCCGGCGAGCGGTATCAGTATTCCGACTATCGGTCAGTTTTATCTTATCCTGGCAACACTGATGTTCTGGGTCTACGACGGTCATCTGATCATGTTTCAGATGATAGTGTTTAGTTTTGAATCGCTGCCTATTAACGGGCAGTGGTGGGATGTTGACAATTATCTGACGATTGCCGAGTTCGGCGGTTGGATTTTTGCCACATCACTGGCTATCACGCTTGCGCCTGTCACCGCGATGTTATTGGTCAACCTGGCCTTTGGTGTGATGACACGTGCTGCGCCGCAGCTGAATATTTTCTCCATTGGTTTCCCGGTCACGATGATCGCTGGTTTATTGATCCTGTGGCTGACGATGAATACCTTTTTGTTCCACTTTAATTTGCAATGGCAGCACGGTATCGAAGTGACGTGCAAGCTCATTGGTTGCTGACGGAGGAATGCCATGGCTGCCGACAGCGATATGGAAAAGACCGAAGACCCCACGGGTAAGAAACTCAGTGACGCGGCGGAAAAAGGTAATATTGCCAGGTCGCAGGACCTGGCCACAGCGATGGTGTTAATCGGCAGTAGTCTTGGCATCCTGATGTATGGCACTGAGCTCGCGGAAGCGACCTTACAGGTGTGCCGGCGTTTATTGAGTCTGAATCAAAAAGACGTGCAGGACCCGACCATGATGACCGCTGCGGCACACGCGGCGCTTATCGCCGTGACACCGGCTTTCCTGAAGCTGTGTCTGGTGATTCTGATCGCCGGGTTTGTTGGCAATACCATTCTGGGGGGCTACAACTTTACCTGGTATGGCGCCAGTTTCCGGCCAGATAAACTCAGTCCGCTCGCCGGTATCAAACGAATGTTTAGTCTCAATTCGGTGATTGAGCTGTTCAAAGGCGTGTTAAAAGTCTCTGTAGTGGCGGGCTGCGCTTATCTGCTGCTTAAAGTGTTTTTTGCCGACATCATGGCCTTGTCGCTGATGACCAGCCCGGATGATATCGCTGCAGCGCTTTATTTACTGTGCTGGATGTTTTTTGGCCTTTGTGCCAGTACGCTGATTATTGCGGCTATTGATGCGCCATATCAGAAATGGCGTCATATCCAGCAGATGAAAATGACCAAACAAGAGGTCAAAGACGAATACAAAAACTCGGAAGGTAATCCGGAAATTAAAGGCCGGATCCGGGGGTTGCAAATCCAGATGTCACGCCGGCGGATGATGCAGGCAGTTCCCAAAGCGGATGTTGTGGTTACCAACCCGACCCACTACGCAGTAGCGCTGAAATATGAGCACGGTAAGCAACGGGCACCTGTGGTGGTGGCCAAAGGTGTCGACGAAATGGCGATGTACATCCGGCAAATTGCTGAAGCAAACAAAGTGCCGATTATCCGCTCGCCGGCGCTGGCCCGTTCGGTGTATCACACCACTGAACTGGACCATCCTATCCCGGAACAGTTGTTTTCTGCAGTGGCCCAAATCTTGGCTTATGTCTATCAGCTCAAAGTTTATCGGCGTGGCAAAGGACAAAAACCGAAACCACTGGCCAAAGATTTGCCAATCCCGGAAGGTTTCCGCCATTAATCTGGCTTTGTGCGGCTTAGGGCGTGTTGACGTCTGGTGGTTAGGTTTTGTTCGAATTGGTGGCGTTTTGGGCGCGAAACGAGGCGCGTGGCATAGTCAT
>CAMLNG010000007.1 GCA_946481195.1 uncultured Chromatiaceae bacterium | reverse complement strand
GGGTTGCAGCAAGTTTCAAAATGAGCAACAAGGCTGCTCAGACCATTGATAACTGAGACCTTTGCTTACAAAAGCTGCTGACTTTTTCTGTCGCCAGCAGGCGATAACTGCATTAGCATCAGGTTATTGCAGCCCCTAATAAACGGAGATTTTCAGATGCAGCGCCTGCACCAATTGATCAGCGAATTCAGCAGAACCGACCAGGTCGACCCCAGCCAGCAACTGTTGGCCAAACACCAGAAAATGGCACTCAACCCATTCCGGTTTTTACGTGGCAGTTCCGGGCTGTTTTATGCCGATATCCAGTCGGGTCTGCTGCAATTACCGCCGGTCCTCAACACACAAGTACCACTGACCACAGTGATGGGAGATTGTCATATCTCCAATTTTGGTTTTTTCACCGAAGACGGCAGTTATGGCGAACGGGTGATTTTTGCCCCCAACGATTTTGACGACGCCTGCATAGGCCCGGCCGTGTGGGATTTAAGCCGGTTTATTGTCAGCCTGTTACTGGCCGCAGATTATTGTCGTGGCCTTACCACCGGGCAATATCTCAGTGAAGATGCGCCGGATCTGACCGGTTTAACCGCTGCCAGCGCTACTGATGCCGCAGTGGCTGCCCGCCGTTTTCTGCAAAGTTATGCCGATTGCTGTGCTGCAGTGGCTCAAGACCCGGAATTCCGTTTTAGTACTCAGGACGATTTCCCGAAACAACATGTGCTGAAGCCCTTTTTGAAAAAGGCGATTAAACGTTCAGCGGCCGGCAGCGATTTCCTCAGTAAAAGTACTTTGGCCAAATCTGTCGACCTCAGTGCACGTCCTCTGCAATTTAAAGCTGACAGCGGTAAATTCAGCCGGATTGAGGCCAGTCGTTACGCCGAGCTGGAGCAGGCTTTTGCGCCTTATGTGCATGATGCCATTCTGGATATTGTCACCCGCCATGGCGCTGGTACCGGCTCGCTGAATATGCAGCGCTATTATTTGCTGGTGGGGCCAACAGACATTGTGACTGATGCTGATTTGGCTCTGTGTCAGGTGGTCGAAGTGAAACAGCAACGCCGTTCAGCACCGTTGTTTTTCTTTCCGGATTTACACCCGGTCAACCGGCTCAATGACGCGCACCTGACGGTGGATTGCCAGCGTCTGATGCAGCGCCGGCCCGATTCAGTACTGGATGAAGTGCAGTTTGAGGGCGCGCATTATCTGGTGCGTTCACTGCATCATGCCAATGTGGATGTAGACCCGGAAGATATCTGTCTGCAAATCCAGGATCCGGCCAAATCGTTGCGTCAATATGCCGAAGCCTGTGGTCATGCCCTGGCGCTGGCTCACAACCGCGCAGACCGGCGCTCTGCACGTTTTGCCGTGCAGATGCAGCGGGCACTGGCAGTTGAAGCAGAAGCATTGCTAGATGCCTGCCAGCAATACGCGACGCAGCAGCAACAAGATTGTCAGCTACTGGCCACTTTATTGGCTCAAACGGCCGCTAAACAAGCTTGATAAAAAGCCAGTTGCATGCTGCAGCTGGCTTGATTCAAAACCAACAGGGTAATGCAGAAAGGGTCACCGCTTATTGATAGGACCAGTTCTGCGTCACGCCACTGAAGCTGCTATAGGCGCGTAAGCCAACATGCCAGACGCCCGCCTGCGGATTACTGATCACACAGCTTTCGGCATTACCGTTTTTATATGGCCGGCACTGATAGCTGGTGGTGGTTGGCTGACTGCCGAAGCGGACGTACAGATCGGCATCACCGGTGCCACCGCTGATAGTGACCGTCAGCGTGGTTTTGCCCGCCGGAACAGTGATGGTATTGCGCGTCCAGTTACCGGTGGTGGCTGCCAGATTGGTTAAAGTGCCGGAATCGCCACCTGGAGGCGTCACAGTGCCACAATCTGCGGTCGTCACGCCGACCACTGAGAAGGCCGCTGCAACATCGGCGGTGTTATAACCTTTATCTTTGGTTGCCTTACAGACGCCGTTGGCTGCCGACACAAAGGTCGCGTTCGCAGTCCAGTATACCTGGTTGGCGACAGTGAACACTTCAAAGGCTTTGCGGGTATTCCAGCCGGCCTTGTTCGCTAACAGATAAAAGGCTTTGTTAAATACGCCTGAGCTGTGGTGTACGTCCATGCTGCTGGTGTAGTTGCTGGCGTGACCAATAGAGCGGCCGTCTTTGGTCGGGTCGTCCATATATCGCAAGGCACCAGTACTTTTGAAAATGTCGGCGCCAACTAACCAGTCGTTGCTGCCTTTCATAAAGTATTCGGCGGCTTCACCGGCCATGTCAGAGAATGCCTCGTTAATACCACCAGATTGCGCGCTGTACACCAGGCCTGAGTTAAATTCGGTAAAACCATGGCTGACTTCGTGCGCAGAGACATCCAGACTCACCAGCGGATAAAACCGGCTGGCTCCGTCACCAAAGGTCATTTGGGTGCCATCCCAGAAGGCATTTTCATAGCTGCTGCCATAATGCACACGCATTTTCAGCTTGGTATTCAGTGGATTCACATTGAACCAGCTCTGGTACATGTTAAACACCACACCACCAAAATAATGCGCGTCATTTAATGGTGAATAAGCGCCATTAATGGCTTTAAAGGTGTTATTCGGGCAAGTGAACTGGTGGATACTGCCACCTGAAGTAGCGCCATTGAGGTTGATGGTGTCGACATTGGCGTTAGTCATCCGGCAATTGGCATCGACATTCAGATACCCATAAGTGGTACCGTACTGATATTGGCCGGTTTTGGTGTTGCCACCAGGGCCTGTTGCGTTGGCATGGGCGATACCATCCCAGCTTTGCAGCACTTTACCGCTGTTGGCGTCAATAATGCTGTAAGGCCGGCTCGGATGCTGACCTTTTTGCGTCAGATAATGGGTGATATACACCAGCCGGGCTGTATCGTTCTGATCCAGATAAACCCATAGTTTGGCATTGGCACTTTGAGCGCTCAGTTCAGCCTGCAGTGTGGTCTGTTCTTCAGCAGAGAGCGCTTGCAGGCTTTCGCCGCCGCGGCTGGCCAGAATGGCTTGCTCCGGCGCCAGCGCTGGTTTGGCATCCGGTAAGTCGTCTTCGATACCGGTCACGACAGTCCCGCTGATGTCACTGTATTGACCATTGGCGTTGATGGCCGCCACGTTATGGCCCCAAACCGGGATGCCGCGGAATTGTTGCTGATAACGGCTTTTCAGTTTGCCGTCAAACCGTTTGATTTGTTGCAGGGCTTTGAAGCTCATTGGCTCAGCACTGCGATCGTCCATGGTCCCGTCCAGACTGCTCAGTGTCTGACCATTCAGCAGATTGGCGGCCGGGACAACCTGGGCAGCCTGTAACGGCGCACAGAATGCCAGAGTCAATGCGATGGCCACTGGGCTCAGATGTGGTAATTTCATGAGGTTTCCTCTTAGATTTTTTTATCAATAATGTTCCTGAATACCGCGCTGACACAGTGCGGCTCAGCTAACATAGACAAGAAAAATCGTTTGAAATTAACATCATATTAATATCAGTAATTTATTAACTCCTTATCAACCCGGTCACGTCATGCTGTCATCGGGCTGGTTTTCGTCAAAGACAATAAACTGCGATAAGATGGTCATTTTGGCAGGAGTAGCCGATGGAACAGCTTTTTCACTGGTTTGATTTAATGGGCATTGGGGTTTTTGCCGTCGCCGGCACGCTGGCTGCCTGGCGCAAGCAAATGGATGGCTTTGGCGTGATTGTGCTTGCCACTGTCACAGCAATCGGCGGCGGTACTATCCGCGATTTAATTCTCGACGTACCGGTGATTTGGCTCAGCGACAACAGTTATTTCTATGCCATTTTCGGCGCGACCGCGCTGACCATTCTGTTTGTGCGCAAACGCCTGACCATTCCAAATAATGCGCTGCAAATCGCCGACGCCATTGGTCTGGCATTTTTTGTCGTAATGGGCGCGCAGAAAGCACTGGCGTACGGTACTTCAGATTTTGTCGCCATTATGATGGGCACTATGAGTGGTGTCTGCGGCGGCATGATCCGCGACGTGTTATGTCGGGAGATCCCGTTGGTGTTTCGTGGTGAGTTATACGCCGTGACCTGTATTTTTGGTGGCCTGGTCTACACCCAGTCGCTGGCACTACAGGTCGCACCGCTACCCGCTATGCTGGCCGGCATGCTGGCCTGTCTGCTGCTGCGTCTTGCAGCAATCCGCTGGCATCTGACCATTCCGGTATTTGGCCGCAGCGGCCAGATTGGCAAATAACCTGGCCCTTATAGCAAAAAGCCCGCAGTGCGGGCTTTTAATTTTACAGAAACACAGAGATGCCTCGTTACGGCAAATCTTTGTGTAGCTGCACAGGATTCGACTTCTTGCGCAGACGGATGTTAATCATCTCAACACAGCAAGAGAACGCCATCGCGAAGTAGATGTAACCTTTTGGTACATGCACGTCAAAACCTTCAATCATCAGAGTGACGCCGACTAAAATCAGGAACGACAAAGCCAGGATTTTAATCGTCGGATGCGCGTCAACAAAATCACCAATCGGCTTGGCAGCAAACATCATCACGCCAACAGCAGCCACAATAGCAATCGCCATAATTTCGATGTTGTTGACCAGGCCAACCGCGGTGATCACTGAATCTAACGAGAACACGATGTCGAGGATCATAATCTGGATCAGCACCATCACCAGGCTGTTTGCCACCACTTTTGGTGCGCCAGGCTCTTCTTCTGCACCTTCGAGGCTATGGTGAATTTCCTGTGTCGATTTCGCCAGCAGGAACAGACCACCGCCAATCAGAATCACGTCACGGCCGGAGATATCATTGCCAAGTACCGTGAACCAGGTCTCAGTCAGGCCCATCACCCAGGAGATAGAGAACAACAGCGCCAACCGGGCAAACATCGCGAGGCCCAAACCCAGACGGCGGGCAAAAGCGCGTTGTTTTTCCGGCAACCGGCCAACCAGAATTGATAAAAAGATAATATTATCAATACCTAATACGATTTCTAACGCCGCCAGCGTCCCAAGCGCTATCCAGGCCTCCGGACTTGCAATCCACTCAAACATATCGATCTCACAGGTTAAGCTAAAAACTGCCGGCTAGTTTACTTGCGAAGGCCCGTGCTGCCAATGAAAACGTGGGCTGAGCGGCTGCGGTGAATGTCCGCAGTGAAGCGCTGAATACCACGACGAAGTCCTGATCGCTCTGGTATGCTGAATTTTTCCACAAATTCAGGAACAACCCGATGCGTGCTTTTTCCCTTACTTTGCTATGTACCGCTTTATATGCGGTGTCCGCTCAGGCCGCAGTTGATGCATCAACTGCATTAGCAAAATCAGTGGCCAGCGATTATCAACAACATCTGGGCGCCTTATTTACCCACTTTCACCAAAACCCGGAACTGTCGCATATGGAGGTGAACACAGCCGCGCGACTGGCGAAAGAATTAAAAGCGGCAGGTTTTGAGGTTCATACCGGCATCGGCAAAACTGGTGTGGTCGCTATTCTGAAAAACGGCCCGGGGCCATTGGTGATGATGCGGGCCGATATGGACGGCCTGCCGGTGGAAGAAAAATCCGGTTTACCTTATGCCTCCAAAGTCAAAACCAAAGACTGGGACGGCCATGATGTGTCGGTAATGCATGCTTGTGGTCACGATGTGCACATCACCAGTCTGGTCGGTACGGCGCGGCAGATGGCGGCGCGGAAAAAAGACTGGTCCGGCACGCTGATGCTGATTGGACAGCCTGCTGAAGAACGCAGTGGTGGTGCACAGGGCATGATGCAGGACGGTTTGTATCAGAAATTTGGTAAACCCGATTATGCGCTGGCATTCCATGTATCAAGCGAAATTGAAGCCGGTAAGCTGGTTGCAGTGGAAGGCTCGCCTTATTCCGGCGTCGATAGTGTGGATATTATTATTCACGGCGTCGGTGCGCATGGCGCCAGCCCGCACCGCGGCAAAGACCCGATAGTGCTGGGTGCCCAAATTGTGCTGGCGCTGCAAACCATCATCAGCCGGGAACTGCCGCCGAAAGAACCGGGCGTGATTACCGTCGGCTCCTTCCAGTCCGGCACCAAACACAACATCATTTCAGATCAGGCCGTGCTGCAGCTGACGGTACGCAATGACAATATGGATACCCGCAATCAGCTGATTGATGCAATAAAACGTGTGGCAGTGAATATGGGGCGGGTCGCCGGCCTGCCGGAAGATAAACTGCCTGAAGTAATAGTGCGCGATGGCACCACGCCGCCAACCGTCAATGACATCCCGCTGACACAACGGCTCAAAGCGACATGGTCGAAGCAAATGGGCGCAGATATTTTTGATCAGAATTACAAGCGGCTCGGCATGGGGGCGGAAGACTTTCCATTCCTGACCACAGACCCATACATCCCCAGCGTGTATTTTGCCGTCGGTGGCACCCCGGCAGCGGCTTTTACTGCAGAGAAAAACGGCGGTCCTGCCGTGCCGAGCCACCACAGCCCGTTGTTTAAAATCGAACCTGAACCGGCCATTCGCACCGGCGTCGAAGCCACAGTGCGGGCATTAACCGATTTACTGCAGGCGCCGCGCTAACCAGAGGCTGCTGAAGTTTTTAGCTGTTCTTTGTGTTCCAGCAGCTGATATTTGTTTTTCAGCTGCTGGATGGCGCGCTGTTGCTGACGCAAAAAGCGGTTAAATTCGATGATAAGCCCCGGCTGATTGACGCTGGATAACAAAAACGGCAATTCAGAAAAGGGCAGAGTTTCTGCCGCCACTAAGGCGCCAGGCTGGCCAATCCGGCGCAGATATTCATTGGCAACATTCAATTCAATCGACGCACCATGCACTCGCCCCCTGAGCACTAATCCCAAAGCAGACGCACTATCTGCCACATCCACCATGCGGAATTTATAGCGTTTTTGCAGCTCCAGCCAACGATGCGGTGCAAAACCGTGGATCACTGCCAATGAGCGGAATTTTTCCAGCGGCATTTGCTGGTTTTTCGGCAGCACCATAGTACTGCCTAAGGTATAAATGATTGGATCACTGTAAGTTTTCGGATATTCCGCCACCAGGTATTGCTGCCAGGCCGGATTGTCCGGATAAACCAGGTCAATACCGCTGTTGGCTTCCTGATACAGACGTTTGACCGGTAAAGCTGAGAAAAGAATTTGATAGCCGGCGGTTTTGCCAAACAGCTGCATCAAGTCATAGAAAAAGCCACGTTGCTGACCGGGACTGAAATCGTAATGCGGGTAATAATCGATTTGTTCGATACCCACCACAATCTGCCGGGGTTCAGCTTTGACGAGCGCAGACCAACACAACAACACTGCCGCCACCCAAAGTCTCATACCCCTTACTCCGGAATTGTCAGAAATAATAATCAAAACCTAACTGAACATAATCGTCCTGCCTGAACCACCAGGTTGGCTGTTGCATCGACATGGTCTGGAAAAACCAGGCGTCCAGCCGCAAACGCATATTGTTACTAAAACGCATCGAGGCTTCCAGCATGCCGCTGCGGGTGCCACCATTTTGCAAATCCTGTGCGATACCAAACAACAGTTCGCTGCCAGCTTCATCATTCAGTGCTACGCGCACACCGGCAAACAGATCACGCTGTCCGGGTACCGGCGCATATTGCCCGCGGTTGTCGTATTGATATTCTACCAACCAGCCAAGGTCAACCGCCGAATCAAACACGCCAACACTGGTATATTCAAAACCGGCCACGGCGGCGGTGAAACTGTCGATATCGCTGCTGCGGCGAATGGCTTCAAGCTTCCAGATCCAGCTGTCGACAATCCATTGGCCTTCCAACCCCCACTGCTGCATTTGTTCGTAATACGGCACCAAGGCATTACCCTGACCCACCGGCATAAATCGCGGGTCGCGGTTGGTACCGGTAAAATACGACAGCGCCAGATCAACTTGATCGATTTGTTGGCTGTAACGCAGCGCCAGATCAACATGCCGCTGCTCGCGCGACGACTGATACACTGCTTCATCGGCTAACACCGGCAATGGCAAACGCAGGCGGCCTTGTTCACCGCTTAAGGTACGCTCGCGAAAATACGGCAGCACAAAACTTTGCAGATTGCCCCAGTCACCGCTCAGGTTGAGTTGCAGCAGCGGCTGGCCCAATTTGGATTCACCATCCACCGCATCGACCCAGTCGGTCTGGTTAATCACGTCAACCAGGTGAATCGATTCGGTCACCCCCCAGAAAATTTTGTCGACGCCGGCTTTAAACTCCCAGCCATCGCCTACGCTCAACCAATATGCCTGGCGCAAATCCACCAGATTGCGTTCACTGTCGTGTTGATCCCAGCGCAGATAAGGGCTGATTGTCCAGCTGCTACGCTCATCTTCAGACTGCCAGTACCATTCAACTAAAGCACTGCCACTGAATGCACTGCGGCTTTGGCCCTGCAGGCCGCGCTTGGCGAACCAACGCCAGTCCAGCCCCAACGTGGTATCGGTCTGTAAGCGTTCAGTCCAGTCACCGCGAGGTTCCCGCGTCAGCACCGCCGGGGCCTCCGCAATGTCAGGTGCAGGTGGTTCTGGCGGCAAAGGTGCCAGCGGTGCTGAGGCCGCCGAAACGGGGGCCGCTTCGGCCACGGCGGCAGGTGGTTCTGCCGGCGCGGCTAACAGCGCAGGCACAGCTTTGCTTTGTTGTTGCACTTGCCGGGCTAAAGCCGCAGTGGCCTGCGATGATAAGCCACCGGTTTTCCGCACTGTGGTACCTGTACCCGGCAAACTGCCGCCCGCACTTTGCCGGGTGGCAACCCATTGCCGCCAGGCAACCGCATCGGCTTCCACTTTTTGCTCGGCGCTTGTCGCGTCCACAGCCGCAATTTCCGCTGCGGTCGGTAATTCCAGCACAGCACCCAGTTTCACGTGATGCACATTGTTACCAATAAAGGCTGTCGGGTTTTTCTGTTGCAGCGCAACGATAGCCTGATACATCGAATAAGGCGCATCACCACGGGCCGCACGGGCCAGACTCCATAACGTCTCTTTGCCGGTGACAGGCCCGAGGGTCGCGGCGTGCGCAGGGGTGGCAGCGGCAAAAGCTGCAGCACATAAAACCCAACATATATTTAATTGCATGATTCGGTTCCGGGATCTGACACTGCCGACGTCAAAGCTAGTTTCAGCATGGCTGAAGTCAGGCTTATTTACCAACTACACGGCGATTACTTGCCTGTTCAAAACGAGTCATTCAGCAATTCTCAGGCCAGTCTGCATGCTGACCTGAGCCGCCGCTTACCGGCTGCGTTGCAACGCATTGGTATCAAAATCGGCATCGGTCCGGCCTTTACCAAATTCGATATCGCGCACCAGTAAATCGGTGCTTTTGCCGGTTTGATGATTGGTCATTTGCAGTTTCAGTGGCCGCCAGTATTTATTCAGATACTGTTTGTAATCACTCATCACCAGAGTTTTTAACAAGGTGTTTTTCCGGTCATAAAATTCGATTTTGCGGGCACGGTACTCCGCCTGATCAATCCAGACCACACTTTTGCTATAACCGGAAAATTCGTCGAGCGGCACCTGCTCCACCACAAAAACCGCTTCGCCATTGAGCTGCTCGTCGCGTAGCCAGGTAAATTTAAATTTCTCCAGCTCAAACGAACTTAAATCTTCATAGGCAAATTCGCTGGCCATAAATGGCCCGGATTTATTGCGTGAGGCGATACGTTTGACCCGTTTGACCGACGGCAGATACAGCCATTGATCGTCCGGTTTGCCGGTGTGGGAATGGTTCAGAAACGCGGTACCACGCACATCTTTTGGTTCGTCAAAAATGGTCAGGCCTTTGTCGCCGTCGTTGGCAACTTCCAGGCTGATACTGCGGATCTCTCGGGTACTTTCTTCGCCTTGAGCATTACGCAGCACCATCGTCGTTTTTGATTCGCTGTCTTTCCAGCCCTCGTCACGGGTTTTCCGCTCTGTGGCGATTTGCAGGCCCTTGCCACCGTCGTCGGCCAGCACGGGCAAACTGAAAAATCCGGCGGTTAACCAACCGGCGCACAAAAAGCCGGATAACAGTTTTGACCAGGTGCGTCGGGCCAGGGGGTATTGTGATGTCAGCGAAATAGTATGCATATCAGACTCCATTCGGATGAGTAGCAGGTGCCGGGGAATAAGCTTTGCGGTCCAGCTTCAGCAGCACCGCCGGTAAAAACAAGAAATCGACTATCAGCGCAATCAGCAAAATAATGCCGGTGAGCAGACCCATATCAGAATTCAGCCGGAAATCAGACAGCAGCAGCACCGAGAAACCAATCACCAGCACAACTGTGGTCACGACCAAAGCCCAGCCAACGCTGTGAAAAGCGTAGCGCACCGCATCTTCGGCATCACGGCCTTCCTGGCGGGCATGCTGATATTTGGCGAGAAAATGCACGGTATCGTCAACGATAATGCCAAGGCTCATCGACGCGACCACTGACAGACCTAAATTGATTTCGCCGGACAATAACTGCCAGACGCCAAAACCCATCAGCGCCGGCACCATATTCGGCAACAAACTGATAGCACCCAGCTTCCAGGAGCGCAGGCTTAGTACCAGCAACGCGGAAATCAACACTGCCGCCAGCGGCAGGCTTTGCATCATACTGGCCATATTACGCTCGCCGATATGCGCAAACATCAGCGCCGTGCTGGAAGCCTCAATCGGATACTGCGGATAATGCTGTTGAAACCAGGCCATCGTTTTGTCTTCAATCGCCGTCATTTCTTTACTGCCGAGGTTTTGCATCGTGATGCCAACCTTGGTGGCGCTTTTATCCAGGTCCAGCTGATTGCTTAAATCCAAGCCAAAGGGCAACGACATTTCGTACATCAGCAGATATTGCGCCGCCAGCTCCTGACTTTCCGGCAGCCGGTAAAAGGCCGGGTCGTCGCCATGCATACTTTTGTTCAGCCGTTTATAGGTGTCGCTGATCCGGCTGACATGGGTCACTTCCGGCAAGGTTTGCAGGTAGTCGCCAAAGGCATCAATAGCGGCAATAAAGGCCGGATCGTTGACACCGGATGCACTGCCACTGTCGATGGCAAAATCCATCAGTGATACCCCGCCTAACTTTTCTTCCAATAAATCCACGGCCTGACGGTATTCAGTCTGAGTGGAGAAGTATTTGACCGCCTCGTCATTGACGCGGTTTTGCAACGTCAGATAACCCCCTGCCAGCGTCAGCAAGACGGTACCGACCAGAATCGGACCGGGCCGGCGGATGACAAATTCAGCTAAGCGGTCCATGCCGCCAAAGGCCTTGGAATCATGACCTTTGCTTATCGGTAATAACGCCAGTAACGCCGGTAACAACAGGATGGTTAATAACCAGGCCAGCATCACGCCGACAGCCACCATGTTGCCAAAGTCGCGCAAAATCGGCACTTCGGAGAAATTCAGCGTCAGGAAACCAACAGCCGTTGTCGCACTGGTGATAAATACCGGCATCGCATTGAGTAGCATGGCCTGGCGAATAGCATCGGCTTTGGACTGGCCCTGGCGCATTAAAAACTGGGTGGAGGCAATCAGGTGCACACTGTCGGCAACTGCCAGTGTCATGACCAGCGTCGGCACGTTGACTGTAGCGGTGCTGAGGAAAATACCGGCCCAGCCGGCGAGCCCAAGCGTAGAACTGATGGTCAGAATAATAATGATCACCACAGCCAGCGCAGCAAGCGCCGAGCGCAGCATCAGCGCCAGCAGCAGGATGATAGTGACAAACATCAGTGGCACCAGCGCGCTGGCATCATGCTGTGCTTCGGCGGTAAAAGCATTGTTGAGCGCAATAACACCAGCCAGTTTAAAACTGACGGTCGGATGTTCTTTTGCCAGCTGTTCTGTCAAAGCCGCCACCGCTGAATAGACATCTGCGACTTCTTTGTTCTGATCTTTCTCCGGCAGCTGCACTGTGATATTGACTGCAGTCATGCTGCCGTCGGCCGACACCAGACGTTTCAATATCGCCGGTTCACTTAAAACTACCTGTTTGATTTTACTGATTTTTTCTTCGGATATATCCGCCACATCGAGCAGCAAATCCTCAACCAGTAAATCATCTTCCTGCGCTTCGGTATGCTGGAAATTGGTGATGGAGTCGACCCGCAACGAATAAGGTGTTTGCCAGGCTGCGTCCGTGAGTTTCTTTACCACCGTCAGCACTTCCGGTGTGAACACATCCCCTTCGGCCGGCAACACGGCCACCAGCATATTGTCGCTTTTATTAAACTGCGCCTGCATCCGCTCGAATGCCTGCATTTGAGGGTTATCCGCCGAGAAAAAAATGCGGAAATCGCCGCGAAAATACAGATTTTTCGCCCCCCAGCTAAATAACACTGAAACCAGCAGAACCAGAAAAACCGCCAGCCATGGCCTTTTTACTGAGTTGTCTAACCAGGGATGATTCATGCGGGCTCCTGTGCATTGCTCAACATCGGGTGAGTGAAACTATCAGATCCGGCTGTTGCCAGCCGCTGACTGAACATCTGGTTTATCCGTTGCCAACTGGCCTGATAATCCCAATCCGCCGTCAGCGGTAACCAGCCCATACCATCAAATAATAAGCTGATACTGTGAATATTAACTTGCCCCGCCTCCAGGCCGGCAAAAAGACCCAGCTGGCGTAGCGGCGTAAATAGTGCATTACAGCCAAACGCCATGGCCCAGTTGATAAAGGCATATTCTTCAACGGCTGTGCCAGCGGGCAGCGTTAAACTGCCATCCGCCAGCGCCTCTGACAGCACGCTCTGGCAGCTGGTCAATAATTCGGTTTCCAGTTGTTGCCGGCGTTGCAGCCGCTGCACTGAGCTTTTTTCCATCACCCCAGGCGTTGCGGCGGTCAGCAAACATAAAAACAAGGTCGGTTCGGCGGCGCTGAAGCGCTGATAAGCATAATGCAGGGCCAATGCGCGTTCCCGGCTGTGACCAGAAAAGCTCAGTGCGAGCTGGAAAAGTTGCTGCAGTCGCTCTAAAGAGTCGACGCTGAGCGCCGTGAGGACATCTTCTTTACTGCTGAAATGATTATATAAAGTGCCTTTAGATACGTCGGATACAGCGGTCAGCCGGTCCATGGTCAGGCCGGCAAAACCGTCCTGCCGCAAAATTTGCTGCGCCAGCTTCAGCAACGCCTGTTCCCGTTGTTGCCGGGCCAGGCTGCGCGAATTTTGCATTAGCGGCTGAGGAGACATGCACAGCACCGTAAAAAGTTGACGGATCGTCATTTTAGGAGAAAACCGCAACAACGCAAGGTGAATGCGGAAAAATCAGCCTGGTGTCGCAGTCACAGCATCAGAAGCGCCAGTACATCGGCGTAAACAATAATAGGACCGTCAGAATTTCCAGTCGGCCCAATAACATACCAAAGCTAATCAGCCATTTGGCGCCGTCGGGTAAACTGGCAAAAGTGCCATCCGGACCTATCACAGGCCCAAGCCCTGGACCAACGTTACTGATCGCCGTCGCAGCACCGGTCAGCGCCGTCACAAAATCCAGTTCATACATCGACAAACCCAGCGCCAGCGCGGCAATAGAGGCGAAATAGATAAAACAAAACGCCAGCACTGACCCCAATAACTGGTCGTTGACCGGTTTGCTGCCGTATTTCTGCACCCAGACCGCATTCGGGTGCACCAACAATTTAAACTGTTTAATCAATAACAAACCGGCCAGCTGAGTGCGGAAAATCTTCAGGCCACCGCTGGTGGAACCGGAACAGCCGCCGGAAAAAGTCAGGTAAAAAAACAGGATCAACGCCAGTCCGCCCCAGGCCGCATAGTTTTCACTGGCATATCCGCTGGTACTGATAATCGATACCACGTTGAAGGTGGTATGGGTCAGCGCATCAAAAAAAGGCCGGTCATTATGGTGGTATTGATACAAGGTCAGTAAGGTCACGCAAAACGCCGTGATGGTTAAAAAGGCCCGCACTTGCGGGTCCCGCAACAACAACCATTTGTGGCCGCGCACAGTGCCAACCAGCAATACCAGCGGCAATGCCGACAGCAACATAAACAAAGATGAAATCCACAGCAGCACCGGTTTATCGTTAAAGTGGCCAAAAGAGGCATCGTAATTGGCAAAACCACCGGTTGCGACTGTTGTCATGCCATGAGTAATAGCATCAAAGCCATTCATGCCAAACAGATAAAACAGCGTCATACAGCTGGCTGACATGCCGAGGTAAACCACACCAATCATCAGACTCAGGCTGGAACTGCGCGGCAGAATTTTTTCGGAAATATCCGAGTTTTCGGTTTTAAATAACTTCATCCCACCGATTTTTAACGCCGGCAAAATGGCAATCGCCATCACGATAATCCCGACACCACCAATCCACTGCAGCACCGCGCGCCAGAACAGCAGGCCTCTTGGCATGTTATCCAGCCCTTTGAGCACTGTCGCGCCTGTGGTGGTGATGGCTGAGACGGTTTCAAACACCGCATCGACATAACTGAGGTGCGGCAATACCAGCACAAAAGGCAAAGTGGCAAACAAACAAATCGATACCCAGCATAAGGTGGTCAGCAAAAACAGCTGGCGTTTCATCAGGACAAAATCATGCCGGCCTTTGTAGACCAGGCTGTAACCGATACTGACCGTGAGCAGACTACTGATGAGGTAACTCCAGAAGCTTTGCTCATTGAAATACACGGCGACACCGGCAGTCAGCAACATAAACAGCGACAAAATCACCAGCAGATATCCGATCACCCGATAAAACAGATAACGACTTTTTGCAGTTTGTACTTCAGTGATCATGGAGGCCCGGATGTCATGCAGTCAGAACAGTGAATATAGACAGGATGGAGCAGTGTAGCGGCTTCTGTCTGCAGAATAAAGGCTGGTAGTCGTGTGAGATGCCGCAGTTTAATTTGCAATTATTTAACATTGAACTACATCTTAATCTCTGTCCAGCAAGCAAGGATGCTTATGACACTGGCATTAATCCATAGCAGAGCCCGGCTTGGCCTGCAGGCACCAGCCGTGACTATCGAGGTGCATCTGTCCGCTGGCCTGCCCGGTTTTCAACTGGTCGGGCTGGCGGAAACCACAG
This sequence comes from uncultured Chromatiaceae bacterium, assembly GCA_946481195.1. The sequence goes on along the minus strand of CAMLNG010000007.1, from coordinate 8,186 downwards.
TGCGGGAAGCGCGTGACCGGGTGCGCAGTGCGTTGCTGACCTGTGGTTTTGATTTTCCCGACCGCAAAATTATCGTCAATCTGGCGCCGGCCGATTTACCCAAAGAAGGCGGCCGTTTTGATTTGCCCATTGCCATTGGCATTCTGGTGGCCAGTGGTCAGCTGCCCGCCGCTGCGGTAGCTGACACTGAATTTTATGGCGAACTGGCACTATCGGGCGAGATCCGGCCTATCGTCGGTGAAATTCCGTTGGCGCTCGCCGCACAGCAGGCCGGCCGGGCTTTGCTGCTGCCGATGCCAAATGCCAGCATTGCCAGGCAAGTGCCGGACGTGTTGGTGCTGGGCGCCAGTCATCTGTTGCAGGTACACAGCCATCTGCTGGCACAACAACCGTTACCGGCTATTCCGGTGTTGCCCCATGCGCCCACTCCTTCGCCGTTATGCCTGTCGGATGTTAAAGGCCAGCAACACGCCAAAAGAGCGTTGGAAATTGCTGCCTGCGGTTCGCATAATTTATTGTTCTACGGTCCGCCTGGCACCGGCAAATCGATGCTGGCACAGCGGCTGCCAAGCATTTTACCGCCGCTAACCTTTCGTGAAGCCTTAGAAAGCGCGGCGATTTATTCGATTGCGGCCTTGCCGCCTGCTGCTGATTTCTGCCAGCGACCGTTTCGCCAGCCACATCACACCAGTTCAGCGCCAGCGTTAGCCGGTGGCGGCACTTTGCCTAAACCCGGTGAGATCTCGCTGGCGCACCATGGCGTGTTATTTCTCGATGAATTGCCCGAATTTCAGCGCCATGTGCTGGACGCGCTACGCGAACCCTTAGAAACCGGTTTGGTGCACATTTCCCGCGCTGGCCGCCAGGCCGAATTTCCGGCGCAGTTTCAGCTGGTTGCGGCACTGAACCCTAGCCCAAGTGGCCATCATCTGGACGGCCGCGCCAGTAAAGCCGAAATTCTACGTTATCTTGCTCGCATTTCCGGGCCACTGACCGACCGGATTGATTTGCAGCTCGAAGTGCCTTTGTTGCCCGCCGGCATGCTAAGTCAACAAAGTAGCGGCGAAACCAGCGAGATAGTCGCAGCCCGGGTGCTGGCCGGAAGAGAACATCAGCTGCAGCGCCAGGGCAAACCAAATGCCAGGCTCAGTAGCGCGGAACTGGAACAGCATTGTCCGCTGCAAAGTGCCGACAGCGCTTTTCTCGAACAGGCTGTCTCCCAACTACAGCTGTCCAGCCGCAGTTTTCACAAATTATGGAAAGTGGCCCGGACCATTGCCGATCTGGCCGGCGAGCACAACATTGGCCGGCCACATTTGCTGGAAGCGCTGAGTTATCGCGCCTTTGATAAGCTGCTGCGGTATTTACGCGATTAGCATATGCAGCAGTGCAGGTCCCCGCTTATCCCTACTTGTCCCGGTGCGACGCCCGCTGAACCCGCACTTGCATGCAACAGCGGCTTTATTCATATACTGAGAGTCATTGCTGCTGCCGGAGTGCTGGCCCATGCCGTTAAACTTACCACGACTGTTTCGATTTAACCTCTGGTTCTGGTGCTGCGTCGCTTTGTTCGAAGTGACGAACCTGCTGCTGGAAGTACTGGTCTGGAAAGAAAAATTTGAACTGAAATATTTACTGTTGTCGTTCGGCTCGCTGGCGATGCAACTGGCGTTAACCAGCGCGCTGATGACGCTGGCGCAGCGTTGGCAATTGTCGGCGCTGCGGCTGTTTCTGGCAACGGCATTGCTGGCGTTGTGTTATATCCCGTTGTTTAACTACGCCAGTATGCTGCTGTGGCAAAAATACGATTTTCATCTGAATTTACTGCTGGGACAACTCGACACCCATGCGCTGGCGTTTTTTGTCTGGGCGGCTGGTTTTCTCAGTTTCAGCCGGTATTGCCAGCAGCAGGCTGAGGCGAAAGAATCCCACCGGCTGGCGCAGAATATTCAGCAGCTGGAACTGCAGGCGCTACGCCATCAACTCAATCCGCATTTTACTTTTAATGCGCTGAACTCAGTTTGCGCTTTGCTCGAAGCCGAACGTTTTGAAGATGCAGAATTGATGTCGGAACAACTCTCGACTTTTCTACGCTATTCGCTCAGCCATTCACCGGATTCGCTGGTCCGCCTCGCCGACGAACTCTCTGCGATTGAAGCCTATCTCACCCTGCAGAAAACCCGCTTCGGTGACAAACTCCGCGTGCAATGGCAAATCGACGAACAGGTCAAACAGCAACTGGTGCCGGCTTTGTTGCTGCAGCCGCTGGTGGAAAATGCCATCAAGTATGCGGTCGCTGCGCGGCAAAATGGCGCCACTATCACCATCAGCGGCGGCCAGTGCGATGGCCTGGTGCAATTGTCAGTGCAGGATGATGGGCCTGGCGCGCAAAGTGCGGCCGGCCACGGCACCGGCGTAGGCCTGCGTAATATCCGCGACCGGCTGTACCAGCATTTTGGCGAGCAGGCACGGGTTGTGGTGCAGAGTTTACCGGCCGGTTTTAGTGTGGCAATTGCCTTGCCGCCACAACAGAGTAACGCGTTATGATCACGTCAGCTTCAGCACCAACATTAACACTGACCCGGTTCTGGTTCTGGCACCACCTATATTGGCTCGGTTATTTGTTGCTGAAATACACCCATCTGAGTCTGTTGATCCCGCTGCAACAGGAAGCGCCATTTCCCTATCTGGCGACTTATACCCTAATCACAGTGATTAACCTCACGCTGACCGGCTGGCTTGGTGCCCGTGAACTGGCCCGGCCCTGTACACCCGCGCAACAACTGCAGCGACTGGCGGTTTGGTTAATCCCATTGTTATTACTGTTAATCCCGCTGCGCCAGTATCTGCTGACGCATTATGCGATGAAAAGCGGGCCCGACATGATGACGCACTGGAGCCACTATTTAGTCGTCGGCATTCCGCTGGTGCTGTTACCGCTTTGTGGTTGGGTGGCAGTGTTTTTACTGATGAAACTGAATTTTTTTAGCTTGCAGCAACTGGAAAACCGCCAGCAATTATTAAAACAAGCGCGGCAGGCCAGGCTGAAAGTACTGCGCTATCAGCTCAATCCGCACTTTATGTTTAATACACTGAACGCACTGAATTCACTGATTGTTAGCCGTAAGGGCATTGCCGCCGAAGATTTAATCCAGCAGCTGTCGGCATTTTTACGCCATTCGCTGAAAAACCAGGACGATCAGTGGGTGCCGCTACGTGAAGAATTACAGGCTCTGGAAGCCTATCTGGCTATTCAGCAGGTACGGTTTGGCGAACGGCTGGTGTTGGATTGGCAGTTAAGCGCCGCCAAGCCATTGCAGCTGCCGCCTTTGTTATTTCAGCCGATGGCCGAACAAGCCATTTTGTGGACTGTGGCCGAACAAAGTGGCCCTATCCATCTGCATATTGATCTGCGCGAACAAGACGATTTACTGCAGTTTATTATCCGCAGTGATACTGCCAGCACTGAAACCCAGCCATGGCCTGCCAGCCAGGTACCCGCGAGTTTGCAGCAGCTACAGGAACGGCTGGAATTATTATTTGGCCGTCGCGCCAGTCTGACCCTACTCAACCCGGCCTTTGGTTTTTATGCCCGGCTGAATTTACCATTGGAGGTGTTATATGCAGCCGATCCGGCTCGTGATCGCGGATGATGAACCGCTGGCGATCAGTAACTTAAAAGCCAAACTGGCCAATTATCCAAACCTGCAGATTGACGCCTGTTTTGATAATGGCGACGACACGCTGACATATTTACAGCAACATCAGGTCGATTTGGTTTTTCTCGACATTCAGATGCCGGGCCTGAAGGGGATTGATATTCTGAAGCAGCTGAATAAAGCGTCGGCATTAAGCCCGCCGCTGCTGGTACTGGTGACTGCCTATGAGCAATATGCCTTTTCCGCTTTTGAGCATTTTGCTTTTGATTATTTGCTCAAACCTGTGTCACGCCAGCGCCTGGCGCAGTGTCTGCTCGACGTGCGTACCACGCTGGATAAAAACCAACCGCTGACTGAAGTCGCAGCACCACACAAGCTGACATTTCGTACCGGCGCTTCGACGTTGCTGCTGGATGATATCGACGTGCGGGTCATCGAAGCAGCCGGCAACTATATGTGTGTGCAGACGCTGTCAGAAAATCTGGTGATCCGCGAAACCATCAAAGAACTGCTGCAACGGTTGCCAGCGCATTTTGTGCAAATTCACCGCTCTATTCTGGTGAATCTGCATCATGTGCATAAGGTGAAAACCCATCACAATGACTATCAGTTCACCTTGTCCGACGGCAAAGTAGTCAATGCCTCCAGGCGCTACAAGCAGAATTGGGAAGGCAGGCTGGCTGAGCTTTGAATCGTTCCCTCCGATACTGCCGTGCGCTGCAGTATCGGTAACTGCTCAGCATAATCTTCATTTAATTTCGAAATCAAACTTTTAGTTGCTATGAAAGCATCTGAAAAGTAAAAACTTGTTCCTTTTTCATTTGAAATTCAAAAAAATATCACAAAATTATCATTTTTTTGCCGCCATTGTTCCCGCTTTAACAGACCAAAACCATCTAGTCTGGTGCCGGATCTGCCATGCAGACCATACAGCAGCCAAAGAGCTGCCAACGCCAAAATTTGCAACAGGAACATCCGCCATGACTAATTTACACCAGCTTCGACCATGTACATCGACCGGGAGCAGGGCCCGCCCCGCAGCGTTACTGACCAGAGCGCTACTGCTCGGTACGCTACTGACCAGCGCTGCCGGCCTTTGGCTCAATACCGCAGCGGCAGCAATCCCTTATATTAATCAACCATTTGTCTTCAAGCAGCCTGATGGTAAGGCTCTCACCATTTACTTGTCAGGTAACAGTTATTTCGCTGAACAGCGTCTGGCCGACGGCCGGCTGGTAGTCTATGACACGCAGTTAAAAGGTTATGCCTATGCCCGCGTCAGTGCCGACGGTAAAACCATTGAATCAACCGGCAAACTGGCATTGCCGGTTGACCTGGCCAAAACCAATCAGGTGCAATCTACAACAGAGTACAGCAGTGCACAGGCACAGCCGGGTTTATCTCCGACGGCCAAAGCTGCATTGGTCAAACAGGCACAGCAACAGTTGTTTGGCCAAAAACAGCCCGGCAACGCCGAACATGTGCATGACGAACCTGCTGATGATGTCCAAATGCTGGCCACAGAGATCAGTGCCAGCGTTTTACCTGCGTCGGTCAAAGGCCTGACCGTTATCATCCAATTCCCGGATCAGGCCGGGACTATCAGCAAAACGCAGGTCGAAAGTTTCCTCAATGACCTTAACTACAGCGGTTTTGGCAATGCGCAGTCAGTACGTGGATATTTTCGTACAGTGTCAGCTGGCAAACTGGATTATCAAAACAGCGTGACGCGTTATTACACCGCAAAGAAAAACAAAGCGTATTACACCGATAACAGCTTATCCGCATCGGTGCGGTCGATGGAGTTGATCTCAGAAGCCCTGAATTGGCTGGAGTATACCGAAGGCTTTGATTTTTCCACACTGACCACCAACAGCAGTAAACAAATTCTGGGGTTGAATTTCTTTTATGCCGGCGAAGCAGACAGTGCCTGGTCAAAAGGCTTGTGGCCTCATATGGGCGGTTTGTCGCCGAAGTTCTGTGCTGACGGCGTCTGTACGTCGCGTTATCAGATAACCAACATGGGCAGCAACATGGCCATTGGTACTTTTGTTCATGAAAGCGGCCATTTGTTATTCGGTTGGCCCGACTTGTACGACTATGACGGTAGCTCGGAAGGTTCAGTCGCTGCTTTTTGCCTGATGGGTTATGGCGCTATTGGGACACAAAATAAGTTTAAACCGACACCACCTGTGGGCGTATTGCGCCATCTGGCCGGCTGGGACAGCGTGATTGAACTGAACCCGAAATTAAACAGCCAGGCACCTGCCGGACTTCTCAGTCATACCTCAGAAAGCCATCAGTTGTATCGCTGGAGCAACCCGGCCAACACCGCTGAAGCCTTTTATCTGGAAGCCATTTACCAAAGCGGCCAACAGCAATATCAACCGGACCAGGGCCTGGCGGTCTGGCATGTCGATCCAGCCGGTGACAACTCCAATGAATGGAAACCCTATATTCAGATGGAACATGCTGACGGCAACCGGGACCCGGAAAATAAACGCAATCGCAGTGATGCCACCGATTTATACGACGGCATCAGCAGCCCAGACTTTAACCGCAATCTACCAAATGCACTGACCAGTAAGGGCACCAACAGCCTGTGGTGGAATGGCACGGATTCAGGTTTTGCGCTGACTAAGATCAGTACACCGGCACCCACTATCAGTTTTCAACTGGTGGCAGCGGCCAGCGGAGAAACCTATAGCGGAACCCTGGCCAGCGGTGCCCAGGCAATTGTGCCAAATAACAGTTATTTTCAGTACGGTGGCGGAACATTACGCCTGACGTTAACCGGGCCGGCAACCGCGAATTTTGATTTGTACCTTCAGCGCTGGAATGGTTCCAGCTGGGTCAATGTCGCGCAATCTACTTCAGGCACGTCAAAAGAGTCATTAAGTTATGCGGCCAATAGCGCCTATTACCGCATGCTGGTCAAAGCGGTCAGTGGAAGTGGCAGCTACACACTGAAACTGGAAAAATAGCCGCAAAGCCACGATCTCAGTCTTCAGAGATCGTGGCAAATCTCCGTGCAGAGCAGCCCGTTTATCCCGTCAAATTCAGCGCTGGTCACTTAATCACCAGCGCTTCACCTGATGTCCCTTTTGCGCAGACAGCTGACCGCTCCGACCTGATAATTCCCCCATGGCTGCATGTGCCTGACCACAACGCCGCTAAAACCTGATGCATAAAATGACCCAGAGGGATTTACAATGAACACCATGACTTTTATCCGTAGTGCCGCACTGACCATCACTGTTGCCGCCAGTCTGGCGATGCCTGCCAGCGCCAGCAAAGGCGAAATGTCCTATATCGATCAGGCCGTACTCAGTGTCTGTGTCGAAGCCTCACAAGATGATGCCTTTGGCCTGGTGAAAACCTTAAAAGCCTATCGCATCAGCAAAGACAATGCGGTGAAAAAAGTGGTGTGTAATGCTCAGCCACTGGTCGACTTCGCCCGCGCTGAACAGGCTCACAAAGTGGTGAAACTGTTAACGCCGGTCGAGAACCGGATCAATGGCAATGTGACGATTAAAGATGTGGATGCACCGCTTTGAGCGAATTGCAGAAATTTACCGGACCTGTACGCCACGTGGTGGCCAGCACGCTGACGCTTGCCGTACCTACGATCGGTTCTCAAAGGTAGGTACGGTAAGCGAAGCCCGCTGGGCGTCACACGCCGTACATTTTCCAATGCCCGTAATTGGCACAAATCAGCCCAAAACCAGCTCGCCCGGCGCCCCTCAACCCTCGCCGAACAGCGCCAGTAAATCCATGGCGCTGCCTTGCCAGGGCTGGCCCTGAGTGCCGGCAAATAGTTGGTCAGCAAGACCACGTTTATATTGCTGCATCTGTTGCACTTTTTCTTCGACGGTGTGACGGGCAATCAATTTATAAACAAACACCGCTTTGTCCTGGCCGATGCGGTGCGCGCGGTCGGTGGCTTGATTTTCGGCTGCAGGATTCCACCAGGGATCGTAGTGGATCACAGTGTCCGCCGCGGTCAGGTTCAAGCCGGTGCCGCCAGCTTTGAGGCTTATCAGGAAAATCGGATTACTGCCGTGCTGGAAGTCGTCGATTTGTTGCTGACGGTTTTTGGTCTGGCCGGTTAGTTTGCTGTACGGAATGCCCAGGTACTGCAGCTCTTGCTCAATCAGCCCCAACATGCTGGCAAACTGGCTGAACAACAGGATTTTTCGGCCTTCTTCCACCATTTCCGGCAGGTTGTCGCGCAACCATTCTAATTTGGCATTGTGCTTGACTGACTGTGCCTGCTCAATCGGCACTAACCGTGCGTCACAGCAGGCCTGACGTAATTTCAGCAGTGCGTCGAGGAATTCGATCTGACTGGCGGCCACACCTTTTTTCAGGAACAGCTCACGCACTTTGGTTTCCATCACCAGCCGGATGCTTTCGTATAAATTGCGCTGGTCGTGTTCCAGTTCCAGCAACTGAATGATTTCGGTTTTATCCGGCAATTCAGTCGCGACCTGGTTTTTGGTGCGACGCAGCATAAAAGGCGCGATA
>CAMLNG010000006.1 GCA_946481195.1 uncultured Chromatiaceae bacterium | reverse complement strand
CATATGCGTTTTCGGCCTGCGCATCGGATAAAACATCGGCCGGCAGGCGACGAAAAAATACGACACATTCAGCGCGCTCAGCGCCATCGCAAACAAACCATTTAATTCATAACAATAACCACCGCGTTGCGCCTGGCCGTCGCTGCCGATGATTTTGCTGACAATCTCTTCCGGCACTAAAGACACTATTTTACCGGCCTGCACATCGAGATTTTCAAAAGTGACACTACGCAGCTGCGCCTGCATCATTTGTTGCAGAGCTGCCGCATCAAAAACAGCTGCCTGCGGCAGTTGTGGCAAACCGATGCGGCGGGCGTATAAAGCGAGGTCAAAATTAGCGGCGTACATCACAATCTCCAGAGCCGGCGGCAAAGCAGCAATTGTCGCTGATTTGGCCGCCCTCTGCCAAGCACCTGCAACTGCAGTTCAGGCGGTTTTGGCTGGCTGACGCCGAAGCGTGCCTGTCATCAGCAAGAAGCCGGATAACAACAAAACCAAAGCTCCAGGCGCCGGTACGTCGGCAGAATCAGAACCAGGATCTGGTTGCGGTGCAGGCGGCGTGACAGGCGCAGTGCTGCCGGTAAACTGGTCAGATACATATAGCTTGTTATCAAAGACAGTGTGAGCTTGTAACCAGTTGATTTCTATAGAACCACTATCCATAACAAACTGCAGCACCGCCTGTAAATCAGTCCAAATCGGCGTATTAATCAGTTGGGTACCCAAACCAAAACCTGAAGAAGGATTTGGAAAACGGCTATCATGCGCAGGCGCAAAGGTATAGCTGTATAAAGGATTACCCTGCACTTTGTTTTCAAACACCCGGACTGTCAGCGAATCGCCAAAATCAAGTAAATCCGCCAGCGTCGTTTCGATAAAAAAGCCAAATTGGCTGAGCGGCGCACCATAGCCCGGCCATTCGACCAGCGGCGAAAACTCAACACTTAAAGTATCACCCGCCCTCAACGTAATAGGCGTGGCGCTGGCCGGACTAATCAGGCCGGCAAACAGACAACAGCAAGCTGCCACCCGCGCTAAATTCTTCAACATAACCACCTCTGCAAATCTGTGTTGCGCACCGGTTTGATTGCTGAACTCCATGTCAGAGGCATATCGCTGCCTGAAAGCATTCGCGGCAAAACAGCCGGAGAATGGCTCAGTACCTGATGATGCTCGTCAGGCGGCCCCGGGCGCCCAGCCAGTTTGTGACCGGAGGGATTCCTACCGGGTCATTCAACCGCAACAAGCTGAAGCATTTCTTAAAAATCAGCGCCGTTTCGCTGTTTTTTGCCAGAAAAGACTGAGATTTTGTGGATGCTGCGCCGGCAGAATCTTATTGCGGCCAGTCGGTCGGTCGCCGCCGAATCAAACATGATTATTATTTGAGCAATTCGTAACTTAATGCTAACGTCAATTTGCCATTTACTCAGAATAAGGAAGATTCAGATGTATAAAGTGTTCAGTGTTGCCCTTTGTGCCCTGATGTTAAGCGCTTGTGGCAGCACCCCGCCGGATAGTTTTACCCGCATTGCTAAAACCAATGTTGTAAAAGCCAATGAAATTGAAAAGAAAAAAACTGAAGCACCAGACGGCACTCTGGAAAAGCAGGGGTATATTTGTCGTACAGAGCGCCGGATGAACTCACGTTTTGGTAATACCGTGTGTCGCACCCCATCACAAATCGCTGCCGAAAAAGCCATGGCGCGGGAGTCTATACCGAGGCATCGGGATTGTATGGCGCCGTCTTATATGTGCAAAGACTAAAACTTCAGTCAGGGTCAGGAATTTTGTAACGCCCGGCAGAGATTGCCGGGCGTTGTTTTTCATCCGCAGCACCCGTGTTAAAGTCAGCGCCAAACTTGATCCGCTTCAGAATTTATCAAGGAGCCCCTATGCCGGCTTTTAGCCCTTTTACCCCGGAACAGGCCGCCACTTTTGCCAATGATCACAGTGCGTTATTTGGTGAGCACAGCCAGCTGCACAGTGTTGTCGTGGGTGTAAACACCCAAAACCGGGTGTTCCGGGTGAAAAATCAGGCCGGCACCAGCCTGATTGTCAAACAAGTACTGCCTTATGTGGGTGGGGCCGGGGAAAGCTGGGTGCCGACCCAAGACCGGGCGCGGATTGAAGCCGAACTGTTGAAAATTCATGGTGCGCTGGTGCCTGATCATGTGGTGGAAGTGCTGCATTATGATGCCGGTTGTTCCGCCTTATTACTGGAAGACCTGAGCCAGCTGCAACTGCTGCGCAGCGGCCTGATTGGCGCCAAACAATATCCGTTATTGGCCGACCATATCAGTACCTACTTAGCCCACTGCAGTTTTTACACCTCAGATTTTGCACTCGACGGCCCGTTTAAAAAGGCCCGCACGGCGCAATTCCTCAATCCCCAGCTTTGGCTGATGAACGAAGAGCTGTTTTTTACTGACCCTTATTGCAACCACGACCGCAATCAGTTTGATATGGCGCTGCGGCCGTTGGTGCAACAGCTGTGGTTTGACGAAGCAGTGAAAGCAGAAGTGGCTGAACTCAAAGCCAAATTTGAATCCTGCCCGCAAGCATTGCTACACGGCGACCTGCAAATCGGCAGTATTTTTGCTGGCGATGAACAAACCAAAGTCATAGACGGCGAATATGCGTTTTATGGCCCTATTGGTTTTGATTTGGGCAATTTCCTTGGCAGTTTATTGCTGCATTATGCGGCGCTGCCGGGTCTGATTGCCGATCCGGCGCACCGCCAGCAACAGGCTGAGTATTTGCGCCAGCAAATCGAACAAACTGAAACGCTGTTTTGTCAGAAGTTTCTGGCGCTGGCTGCGCGTCACACCAAAGACATCGCGCTGCAAAGCGAGTTGTACCAGCAGCGCTTTATCCGCCAGGTGGTGAAAGACGCACTCGGCTACGCCGGTACCGAAATATTGCGCCGGGTTATCGGCCAGCAGAAAGTGGCGGACTTCAATAAAATCAGTGACAAACGACTGAAACTGCAATGCGAGACGGCAGCAATTGAACTTGGCCGCAAATTGCTGCTGCAGCATGCTGAGCTCAGTAGTGTCAGCACTGTGCTAGGCTGGTTACAACAGCAACAAAGCTAATTTTGCCCAAAAACCCGGGAGCCTATCATGGAAAAAATTACCGGCATTGGCGGCATCTTTTTGCGCGCCCGCGACCCACAGCAACTTGCCGCCTGGTATCAACAGTACCTCGGAGTCAGTATCGATGCCGGGCAGACCTATGGTTGTCTGGTCGCGAAGGCCGACGATATGACGGTCTGGTCGACTTTTTCGCCAGACACCGACTACTTTGGCAACCGCCAGCAACAGTGCATGGTGAACTATAGAGTCAGCGATTTAGACGCGATGCTGGCCCAATTAAGGGCCGGCGGTGCTGTCGTCGATGACAAAGTACAGGACGAAGATTACGGCCGTTTTGGCTGGGCAACAGATCCGGAAGGAAACAGATTCGAACTATGGCAACCGAAATAATCCGCCGCGGTAAACGAGGTTTTTACCCGCCTAAACCCAGGTTTTTACAGCTGAAAACCGCCAAAGCCCGCTGTATCTGGCGCCGTGGCGATCATAATGCCTTCACTGATTTAGTCTGCTTTCGCGGCGCGCTGTTTTGTGTATTCCGGGAAGCCTATGCCCATGTCTCACCAGACGGTGCACTGCGGATTCTGAAAAGTAACAATGGCGGCAAAGACTGGCATTCTGTCGCCTGTATCCGCAGCGACCATGCCGATCTGCGTGACGGCAAATTGATCCAGATGCCGGATGGCCGGCTGCAGTTGCTGGGTGCCGGCGCTTTACATGACCATAGCCAGGGTACCCATCAGTCTTATGTCTGGTTATCTGAGGATGGTGAGCACTGGAGCGACGCCATTCCCTGCGGCGATATCAACATCTGGTTATGGCGGCTGACCTGGCAACAAGATACCGCCTGGGCTGTCGGTTACAGTTGTATGGAGCAGCGCTTTGTCCGGCTGTATAAAAGTGACGACGGCATTGCTTTTGCCCCTTGGGTCAGTACGCTCAATGATGCCGGTTATCCAAACGAGTCCGGCCTGCTGTTTTTGCCAGACGGCCGCGCTATTTGCCTGCTGCGGCGCGACCCGCATGTCGGGTTACTCGGTATCGCCAATCCGCCTTATTTTGACTGGCAATGGCGGGAGCTGAACAAACGCATTGGTGGCCCGGCCTGTATTCAGCTGCCCGATGGCCGCATTTTGGCGGCAGTACGGCTCTATGACTACAAAGTCCGCACCAGCCTGTGCTGGCTCGATATCGACAACGCCACCCTGCGCGAATGTCTGGTACTGCCATCGGGCGGTGATACCAGCTACCCGGGCTTAGTGCTGAACCAGGGCCTGCTGCATATCAGTTATTACTCGTCGCATCAGGGTAAAACGGCGGTGTACCACAGCGCTGTCAGATTGGATTTTTTGCCAGCCTGATCTACGGGTGGTGGCAGCTGAAAAAATTTCCGCTATGCCACCCATTTACCTGCCGGCCACAATCTGCCAACAATTTGCTGGCGAATTCCGCTGAATTTCGGGAAATTCAGCGAGATCAAGCAGATGCTGATATAATTGCCCGCCGTTTATTCAGGTGCGTGGTCACTCCAAACCTGAACTCAGCTGACAGATGTGGTTCGGCCTGCTACACCTATCCAGGTAACGATAGCAGGCAGCAATATCTGCTCCGGCGGCATAAGCGCAAAGACGCTTTTTCTAAAACAGACAAACACCTAAGGGTAATCCATTGATGAAAAGCAAACATTCTGTGTTAGCCATGCAGGTCCATGCTGCATTATTCGCAGCTGCTGTTGGTCTTTCTCCTGTAGCGATGGCGCAGGAAAGTGACAAAGCCAAACAGGACGATCAGCAACTTGAGCGTATTACAGTCACAGCGCAAAAACGCGTCCAGAGCACGCAGGAAGTGCCAATCTCTGTTGCCACTTTAGGCGGCGAGAAATTTGATGCAATTTTTGCCGGTGGTGACGACATTCAGGCTTTAGCGGTCAAAGTACCGGGCTTGTATGCAGAATCTTCCAACGGCCGTGCCGCACCACGTTTTTATATCCGTGGTCTGGGTAACACCGACTTCGACCTGGCCGCCTCTCAACCGGTATCGATCATCATGGACGACGTGGTGATGGAAAACGTGATCCTCAAAAGCTTCCCGTTATTTGATATGGAAGCGGTTGAAGTGATCCGCGGCCCGCAAGGCACTTTATTCGGTCGCAACACCACAGCCGGTATCATCAAATTTAATACTGCCAAACCACGGCAGGATTTTGATGCCTACACCAAATTATCAGTGGGTAACCTCGGTACACTGAACTTTGAAGGTGCGGCCGGTGGTGGCCTCAGCGACAACCTGTCAGCCCGGGTGTCGGTGTTATCTCAAAACCGTGACGACTACATCGACAACAGCTTCAAGAAAGAAAAAGACGTGATGGGCGGCTTCGACGAAAAAGCCGGTCGCGTACAGTTCCTGTATGAAAGTGGTGATATCGCTGCTCTGTTAAATGTACATGGCCGCAAACTGGATGGTACTTCATCCATTTTCCGCGCTAACGTCTTTGACAAAGGCAGCAACGAGCTGAACAACAATTACGACCGCGACAGCGTTGCCTACAACGACGGCGGCAACAATTTCCAGAAATACGACAACTTCGGTGCCTCGTTAAAGCTGGACTTTGACCTGAGCGGCGGTAAAACCTTCACCTCGATTACGGCACAGGAAAATGCAGACGGTAACGGCAAAGGTGATATCGACGGCGGCACAGAAGCCGGCCCGGGCTTTATCCCGTTCCAGGCCGTAACCGAAGACCAGTTAAAAGATTTAGAACAGTTTACTCAGGAATTCCGTCTGGCCAGCGACACCTCAGGTGACGTGGACTGGCAGGTTGGCGCTTATTACTTTGATTCATCCTTTGGCGTCACCAGCGTCGACGGCTTTTATGGTGCCACCACTGTGTACCATGAAAACACCAGCTGGGCGCTGTTTGGTCAAAGCACTTACAACCTGAGCGACCGTTGGGATGTGACTGCCGGTGTGCGTTACACCTACGACGAAAAAGGCTTCACTGTCGGTGAGCAAAACGTTGATGGTTTTGCTTTAGTAATTGGCGCCGCGCAAATCCAGAACTACGCACCGGTCGATGTCGACGACGATGAAATCAGCTGGGAACTGGCCACCAACTACCGCGTGACTGACAACTATTCAGTATTCGGTCGTCTGGCCCACGGTTTCCGCGCCCAGTCGATTCAGGGCCGTGACCTGGCGTTTGAAGGTAACCCTTCAGTCGCTGACTCAGAAACTATTGATTCTGTTGAGTTTGGTGCCAAAGCAGACCTGCTGGGTAACACACTGCGCTTAAACGGTGCTGTGTTCTACTACAACATCAACGACATTCAGCTGTCAGCCATCGGTGGTGCCTCACAAGGCAACGCGCTGTTAAACGCTGACAAAGGCACAGGTTATGGTTTTGAAATCGATGCCGACTGGCGCGTGACATCAAGCCTGACTTTAGGCGGTGGTTTCAGCTATAACGACACTGAACTGAAAGATGCCAACCTGCTGGTGGCCACTTGTGGTTCAGGCGCCTGTACTCCAACCGACCGCTTAAACGCGCAAGGCCGGGCCTATGTCGACGGCAACCCGTTCCCGCAGGCACCAAAAACCATCCTGACGCTGAATGGCCGTTATGACTTCCCGGTACCAACCGGTGAAATCTACATCTACGGTGATATCGCATTCCAGGGCGAAACTAACCTGTTCCTGTATGAAGCCAAAGAGTTTACTGTTGACGACAATCAGGAAGCCGGTCTGCGCATCGGTTATATGAATTACGACGGTAATTATGAAGTGGCGTTGTTTGGCCGTAACATCACTGACGAAGACAACGTCAAAGGTGCGATCGACTTCAACAACAACACTGGTTTTGTTAACGAACCACGCATCATCGGCGTTGAGTTTAAGAAAAACTTCTTCTAAGCAAAACCTCTGGTTGATGTAATGAAAAAGGAGCTGCCTGCAGCTCCTTTTTTAATGCCATCTGACTTCTGCCGCTGGTCAGAAAAACCAGTGCAGAGCGACCTGCCATAAATCCTGTTGCCGGTACATCCCCCAGACACTGGGCTCGCTGCCGGTAAATGCGGTCCAGCTGAGCTGTAATTCGGTTTGCGGGTTGAGCCGGGTTTGGTACCGCAGCTTCAGCAAACTCGCCTGCTGCGCCGGTTGCCAGGCCCATTCCAGCTGATATTGGCTCTGCAAATCGCCGGTCGGGTCATACTGCAACCGTCCCAATAACTGCTGTCGGAACACCCGGCCAAAATCCGGATAGAACGACGCCGGCAGCAGCTGCTGGCGATGGCTTTCGTCGCTGTATTGCAGCAATAACAACCATTGCGACATCTCACCGTACCATTCGTGTTCTGCCGCTATCACATATTGCCAATATTGCCCCTGCTGAGTTGTTGCTCCGACGGGCATTTGCTGGCGCACCTTGGCCAGCTCGCCCCGCCAGATCCAGCTCCCCAACTGGGACTGAGCCGTCATGCCCATGACTTGTTGCGACGGATAAAACCAATCAAGCTGCAGCGAAGCCGGCAATAAGGCCGGCTGCAGATCAACGCCGTCATAGCCAAATAACGACCATTGCACTGCACCCCGGGATTGCACCAGTCGCACACCACGCTGGGCCTGTTCAGGTCTTGTGGTTAACTCCGGTCGTTGCAGCGCAAAAAGACCATCCGGTAACCAGGGTGCGACTGCGCCAGGGCTGTACACCAACTCCAGCTCAGGGCTGCTATCAGCAGCGTGCCAGACCCAGCGCAGCGCCGGCTGCGCTTGCTGGGCTGAGCCGGTTAAATCCTGATAATCCGGCACAGTCCAGACATCGGCAACAGATACAGTATCGGTCTGGCGCCAGTCGATGATTTGCCGGCCCAGTGTCAGACTGTGCAGGTCTTGCTGATATTTCAGTCTGAATTGTTGCAGGCTGAATAACGCCGGTTTGGTACTGCCCCACCAGCCCGCCACGGCTTTTTCCTGCTGTACACTGTCCTGTTGCAGACGCACAGCCGCATTCAGCTGCCAGCCTGCAGTGAATTCAAGCTGCAGATCGTTGTCGTAACGCAAGCGGTGCTGGCTTTGCTGCAGCTGTGGCACCCAACCCAGCTGCCATTGCAGTTGTTGGCGCAGATGGTCCGCCAGCACCCGTCCGGGCAACAAGCCAAATGCCATCAGCCAGGTGCCGAGCAGTAACCTGCTAGTCACTTAAAAACTCCTGACTGAAAATCTGATTGGCCAGACTGGTGTCAAACCGGCGCTCGCGCACTTCAATGACCGTTTGACGTTGCTCCAGATGATTGTCAATTTCGACCCGGTTTGGCCGCCAGCCGCCTTGCGGATACTTCTGCAGCAATTTGTTTTGCAACGTTTTCACCAGCAGCCCTTCCCGGTTGAAATAATCGATGCGGCTGATGGCGTAATCCGCATCCAGCCAAATCTCGCGTTTGGCATAGGCAGAACCCGAACCGATATTCGGCCGCGCTTCAATCCACCAGCCCTGGGCACTCTGGTCCAGCAGGCGGTATTGATAGGCCGTTGGATCTTCGCCACTGAGTTCAGCATTGTCTTCAAACGTCAGATCTGTGCCGGCGAAGTATTGCTGCTGACGCTGACCATTGACCCGGCGTGCCTTGACCCAGCTAGGCATCCGTAACCAGATTTGTTGTGCTGAGCGGTTGGCACGGTCCAGCCATAACCCCAACCCTGCATCTGCCGCCGGGCTGGCAAATTTCAGTACGACCTGTTCACCACTCTGGACATAACGGGTCCAGCGCGTCAGTTGTTTCTGTTGACCTGCTTCGCCGGCACGCGTGACCGTCAGTACCAACTGTTCCTGTTCTGCTGCCGCCAGTTGCCGGTAACGCTGCCAGGACTGGTTGATCACCGTGGCTGCGGTCATTTCAGTATCCACAGCACCACTCTGACTGCAGGGCAAAAGCAAACAGAGTAATAACACCACACCTGATTTTTTCATCAAAGACTCCTGTCGGATGCAGGCCGGCAACAACTGCGCAGCACACCCGGTAATACAAATAAGGCACCGCAGGCACAGACGCTGAGCAAGACCAGCATCAGCAAACCAAGGCGCTGCATCGGAATAAAACTGGAAAACAATAAAAAGCTGAAGACGATGCCGTTGAGGCCGGCGTCCAATAATGTCAGCGGACCACGCTCACCAATGCTGAACTGCAGTGCCTGCGCCGGGCTTTGCCCTGCCGCCAGCGCACTGCGAAAATCCTCCAGCAGATAGAGGTCAAAATCGATAGCGGCGTTGATACCAAGCGCAGTGGCACAGGCCGTGGCCTGGTCAAGGGGGATCTGCAGCAGAGCCATCACCAGCACCACCACGGCATAGGCCAGCACAAAAGGCAGACAAATCGCTGCTGCCGCCGCCAGCGGGCTGAGCCTGAAACACCCTTGCCGCTGTTGCACGCGCCGATTGGCGTACCAGAACCAGCCGGCAGTCAGCAGCAACACCATCGGCATGCTCAGTAAAGTATTCATTGGTTTGCGCTCGCTGATATACAAATCGGTCTGGTGGTAGCTGTGCAGATTGCCAAAGGCCTGCAGCCGCAGTTGCGGAAACTCCTGCTGCACCAGCTGCTGCACCTGATCGGCGTATTGACGCAGGCTGACCGAATCGTCGGCCGGATGGCCCAGCCACAACACCACCCCCTGATCGCTCCACCAGGCGTCAGCCAGCCGCGGATCGGCCAGATCCCAGCGCAGTAACTGCAGATGGTCGTGTAACTGCGCGGTCGTTTGTCCGGCAATGGGTTGCATCAGTTCCAGCTGATCGACCACGGATAACACAGCCCGGCTATCCGGCAACGCCGCCAGTTGTTGTTGCAGCCGCTGCACGGCCCGGACAAACTCTGCATCAGCCACGGCCGGATAACGGCTGTCGGCTGCCTGAACCGGACTGACAAAATAACTGAGCTGGGCAAAACCGCCGCCTCCCGGCTGATTCAGCTGCTGCCGGGCGCGGTCAACGATAGTGTCGGGCAGATAATCAATTGGCTTCTCGCGCACCTGGATCCACCGCTCAGTTTGCGGGGCCAACATATCGTGCACCACCAGCGTACTAACCAGTAACAACAGCGACAGTACAGCGATCAGCACCTGGCGCAGTGCCTGCGCCGGGCTACGCGCCAGCCAGAAGCTGACTGAGGCAGCGGTGATGCCAGCCATGCCTTGCGAAATGGCGCGCTGCAGCCGGCCCTCGCCCGGCAACGCCTGTGTGCTTAGCTGCAACGCCGGCAACAAGGTACTGACCAGCGCACGCTGATAAGCCAAACCCAGTGCCGACAACAAACCGACTTCCAGCACTCCACGAATGCCAATCTGACTGAGGCTGAGGAAATTCAGCGCAGCGATGCCGAGCACCAGGTTAAAACGCGGTAATTGCGGTTGCAGCGCCTGCCAGCACAGCCCGGCATCCGCGATACCACCGCGCGCTGACGCCTGACGCCAGGCGCTGTTAAAAGCTTCCAGTGCCCGGGTATTTAACGAAATACCCGAGACAATCAGGCTGCTCAGTACCAACAGGAAATACACCCGCTCCCGCACCGGTTCGGCCTGACTACCAGCCCCAATCACCAGCCCCAGCGCATCCAGCAGCGGAATACTGCCGCGTACCAGCACAAAAGACAGCAGGATCACCGCGCTGCTGCATAAGGCCTGCCGCCAGCTGCCAAGCGCCAGCCAGGCCGCCAGCGTGGCGAGACCAAGCCCCAGCGTGCAGTACCACAGCACATCAGAAATCAAGGCGTAGTGCATCAGACCCCGGCCAGCTGCCCAGCCGCTCAGACTGACGTTGGCAAACGCCGCTACCGGCTGAATGTCCGACTTCCACAACAACCATTCCAGCGGGTGAATACGGCGTTGTTCCAGATATTCCGCGACAATATCAATCAGCTGCTGCTCAGAAAAACCTTCCGGCAACTGCAACAGGATTTGGGCATATTGATAGTCCGCCGTGCCGGCCGGCGCGCCACCCAACACGCCACCCAAGGAGCCACCCAATAAAGTGCCGTGCACCAGCGGGTTCTGCTGCAGTTGAGTTTGCAGCTGTTTAAGGTCAAGCGCCGCCAAATCTGCCGGTATATAAGGTTCAGAGCTCAGGCTCTGCTCGTCAGATTGATAGCGGTTCAGATTGTGGGTCAGGCTCAGCACAGAAGCCTGGGGTAACAATGCCGCCATCGCATCGCTGATCTGGCGGATTTGACTGAGTGCAGCGTGGTTCAGCCCCTGCGGCAACGCCAGCACCAATCCGAGTGTATCGCCGGTTGAGAGCCCAGGCACTGCCGCAACTTGTTGCTGCGCCTGCACATAAGGGTTGTCGGCCTGCAAAATAGCGCCGGTGACAATACCGCCAGGGACCACGTGAAGATTTAACCAGCCGAAAACCAGCAACAACAGGCCCCAACAGCCGAGCACCAGGCGACGGCTGGTGATTGACATCAAAGGCATTATTGTTGTTCCCCAACTGCAGCCTGGGTACCGTGCCACAAGGTCCATTCACCGACAGGCTTGCCGAAACAATGCGGTTTTGGCAGACCAATACGCAATGACTGAAAGGCCTCTGCTACTAATGTCTGATTAAAGGCATTGACGTCAAACCAGTCACGGCTCAGTGCTGTTGGGTTATGCTCGCGGTAGACGGTGTGATAAAGCGCCAGCGCTTCGGCAAAACAACCAAAGACCGTCCCTTGCGCCAGCATCAGTTGTTTCGAAGTCAGATTGCCCAACACATAACTTAAGTCGGCGGACCAGGCATTGCCGGCATCCTGCCGGATCACATCCTGCTGAACAGTACGATACACCTGACGGTCAAGGTTGGCCGGTTCTGCCACGTCCACCACCACCAGTTTTTGGTTCGCTTTGCGCAGCAGCGCGATATGTTCTGCGCTCAGCCGGGCATTGTCGCTATGGGTGCACGCCACCACGATATCAACAGCGCCGGCATCGCACAGCTCATAGACAACGTCGATCCCGGTTTTCTCAGCAAATTCAGTCAAATAGCTTTCGTTGCCGCCAAAACCCAAGAGCTGCCGGCCTTGTTGCTGCAAATGCTGACAGACTGCAGACCCCAAAATGCCATAAGGCCCAATCACCAGAATTCGGGGCTGAGCCAGCCCCGTGTTGGCAATAGCGCGGTCAACGTCGGCGCACAATAGCTGCGCAGTGCCGTTGTCACCGATGGTAAAAATCAACTGCGGAAATAATTGTTTCAGCTCCAGCCCGTCGCGGCCAAACAGTCGCTTGGTGGATGCCGCCAGCAAAATGACTTTTGCGCCTTGAGCTTCAGCCCAGCGCACCGCGTCAATAAAGGCCAGTTTGGCCACTTTACGGCCTTCGCGACTGTACATTTCCGCCGCAGTAAAGTTGATGCCGCGGATTTGGCCAGCCACGCCGTTGATATACAAACGCGGGCCATTTTCCTGGCAACGTGACGTCGCGCCGGGTTTATAAAACAAGGCGCGCTCGGCTTCGTCCCGCACATTGCAGATAAAGACGACATCGAGCTTCGGCTGGCCGGTTAATGTGCGCCAATGCCGGCGGTAGTCGGCGGCCGCCATCAGACAACGCCATAGTTGAACTAATTGCATGAATACCTCATTCAGCCATCTCTGTTGAATGAGGCGCAGCTTAAAGACGAAGCCGGGTCTGAGGTATCAGGAAAATTCCTTATTCGCGGTCTGCGGGATCACAATACTGAAGCAACTGCCGCGACGCAGCGCCGAATGCACCTGCAACCGATAGCCAAGCTGGGTGCATAAAGTCTGCACTATATAAAGTCCCAGTCCCACGCCGTTGCCGCTTTGGGCATTCGCGCCCTGCACAAAGGCTTGTTGCAGACGCTGCCGTTGTTCAGGCAGCAAACCCGGGCCCTGGTCCAGCACCTGGATCTCCAGCGCCTGTGGCCGGCGCCGCACGCCAAGCAACACAGTGCCGCTGTGGCTGTAACGGATCGCATTGGCCAGCAGATTGTGCAGAATGCGGCTTAACACCACAAAAGAAGTATCCAGCATCAGCTGGCTGGGCACCACGCGCAACTGCAGGCCTTTTTCGGCCGCCAGTGGTCGAAACTCCGCCGCCAGCAACTGAAACAGAGCCCCCAGCTGTACCGCTTCACCGCGCTGATGTGTTTGTTTACATTCCAGCATAATGTCGCTGAGCAACGTCTGAGCATACTGAATGGTCCGGTCAATGTGCTCCGCCAGTGGTTGTTGTGCCTGTTGCTGTTTCAGCACGTCGATGGCAAAGCGTAAAGATGCCAGCGGCTGGGAGATATCATGACTGGCCGCGGCCAGGCGCAGTGAACTGTCGGCGGCCCTGGCCTCGGCAAAACGTCGTTCCTGTTCGGCTTGTGCCAGTTGTGCGGCTTCCGCCAGCCGGTGCAGCCGCTGCTCGACCTGCTGCTGACGAAATTGCCACATTTTGCTAATCAGTGCCGCGCTGAAAAATAAGGTTTCCAGCAAAAAGCCGATTTTCGGATAGTGAAAAAAATCGATAAAAGGAAACGGATTTAAGCCCAAAACTCCCAGCCCCATCAGCAACATGGTGCACAGCATCAGACTGACAGTCCCCAATAAATACAAGGTCGCGCCAGCCAGTTGGTCACGGTGGGCGCGAACTGCGGTTAACACCGCCAGCATGCCGTAAGCAAAAGCGATTAACACCAAAGGTAACAAAGCATCATAAGCAAAATGGCTGATGTGCGGGAGAACCCCACCCGCCAGTAAATTCAGCAGCAGCAATGCCAGCACTAACCGATGCGCTTGCGTCAGCTTCAGGTAACGTTGTGGCAAACGGAAAAATACAAAGGCAAACAAAGCATGGCTGCCAATCACCAGGCTACCGAGGATCAAGGGCAGGATAAAATTCAGCTGCGGCGCATCAGGCCACAGCAGCTGAAAATAATAACCTTCAATTTGCGGCAACATGGCGACATGACCGAGCACCAGCAAACTATAAGCCCAATAAGCCGCCTGGTCGCTGACACTGCGATACAACAGTGCCAGCAGCAACATGGTCAGCATCACGCCTAATAAAATACCACTGAACAGTTGCTGCCAGAGCTGAGACCTGGCCCAGGCGTCCGCCTCATACAACACAGGCTGCAATCGGCCATTGGCATGAATATAATAATTCAGGTAAAACTGATGCTCGCCGCTACTGAGGTCCAGCGGCACCGCCAGACGTGGCGTCGCTAAGGCACGGGAACCAAAGGGTTGGCCGGGGTCCTGGCTGAAAATCAGCTGCCACTGGCCTTGTCGCCATTGATACAGGCGCAGCCGTTGCACGTCCGGTACCCCGAGTGATAACACGGCACGACCAGCGAACTGCACCTGCAGACGGATCAGTTCTGACCGTCCAGTTGCCTCACCCAGCGTTTGCAGAAGCGGCGTGGGTACAGCAATAGCTTCAGTGCAGGCACTGAGCGGCGTTTTTTCACTGGCGGCGTGCCACAGGCATTCTGCACGCAGCGACCAACTGACACTCAACAGGCAGCATAACCACAGGTACCAGGGCATGAATGAAGTTCCACTAAACGCGCCAATCCGCTTGTTGCTGGCTGACGACCATCAAATATTCCGCGATGGTCTGAAAATACTGCTGACAACCTTCAGCGATATCCGGCTGGTGGCTGAACTGAGCAGCCTAACAGAGCTGAGATCGACGGTAAAGGCAGTGGAACCCACATTGCTGCTACTGGATTATCATATGCCCGGTGGCGATACCGGCGCCGAAATTCTATATCTGAAGCAGCGCTGGCCGGACTTAAAAATTGTGGTGCTGACCGGCAGTCAATCCGCCCAGCTGCTACTGCAGGTTGCGCAGGCAGGCGCTGATGCTGTGTTGCAGAAAAATGGCGACGTTGCAGAACTAAGGGCTGCCATTAAGGCGGTGCAGGCCGGAGACAGTTACCTGGCTCCTTCGGTACAGACCTTACTCGGCACCGTCAGTCTGGCGCTGACACCCCGCGAATTCCAGATAATGCGGCTGGTCTGTGATGGCCTCAGTAATGCCCAGATCGCTGAGCAACTGAGTTTGTCGCCAAAAACCACCGACAAACACCGCGAAAATCTGATGCGTAAACTCGGCGTCAACAACAGCGCACAGTTAATCCGCAAAGCCCTGCAGATGGGTATTCTGGATAGCCAATAAACCGGCTAACCCCTGATCCCAGCCCGTTTGTCCCAGCGCTGCCGCAGAGCAAAACAGCAGCAGTCTATGCTGCAATGATTCTGTTGAAATCGGACCCCCTCCCATGAGCGCTATGCGATGCCGTGTTTTATCAATCCTGCTGTGCTTCTTGCTCATAGCCTGCGGTGGTCAGCAGACAACTACGACTCCGGCCTTGAGCACACCGCCACTCAGCAATAACCCGCCGGTGCAAGACCCGGTACTGGGCACAAACTTGCAAGTGCCGGACAATCGCCAGTCAAATCCAATGCAGATCCTGCTGTTTGGCAACAGTCATAGCGGCAGCCATAACCTGCCCGGCACGTTGCAGCTGTTATTACAACGAGGTACCGGCAAAACCGTGGGGGCATTGCGAGCCGGGGGGGCTGCTTATCTGGATGAACGATTAGACGACCAGGTCAGCCGGCCTTTGCTGGAATCCGGTCAATGGACCCACCTTATCCTGCAAGCGCAGAAATACTCCACCACCGGGCTTTACAACTATTCCACGGCCGGCAGCAAAAGCTGGATTGCGCTGGCCAAAGCGCGTGGTATCACACCAGTGCTGTTTCCGGAACATCCGCGTGCGGGCAACACTGAAGAAGGTATGCGGATTTTCCAGCTGCATCAGCAAATCGCCGCTGAACAGGCCGCCTGCGTCGCACCTGTAGGTCCGGTCTGGGACCAGGTACTGCAACAATGGCCGGATTTACCGCTGCATAGTGACGATGGTAATCACGCCGCACCGGCCGGCGCTTTGCTGACGGCATACATTTTATATCAGGTGGTTAGTGGCCAGCCGGCGGAAGCACTGCCAGATCTGCCGGCACTGGAAGTGCCAATCGCTACACAGCGTATTTTGCGTCAGGCCGCTTCAGCAGGCTTGCGGCAATACCCGGCGTGCCCGTTCTGAACAGCTTTGACAGAGCCTTGATAAAGTTCCGATATTGTTGTGATTTTTGAGACAGAGCCATGTTTTATCCCATGGTGGCAGGTTAGCGTTGGACTGACCGGATGCTCCGGCACCAATAAAACCATATCTGTTCAGCAACAACCCAAGGGACAATATCATGAAAAAATCATTACTGAGCGCTGCACTGTTACTCGGCGCAATGGCAACAGGTTCAGCACAGGCCGCCGACATGGAATGCCGCGTCGGCACCACGCAAAACAGCGGCTGGGGTGGTTATTGTTTTGGCATGAATTACAGTTTGAACTACAACCCGGTCACGGCCTATTTCCGAATTCAAAATCTGGCGGCACCGGTTGCTCAGGTGATCTGGCAAGGCGGTCAGAACTGCTCCGCCACCTCAACAACCTGTAATTTCAAAATTTCACCATATCAGGAACATGTGGTCAGCGCTATCGTGCTGTATACCAACGGCACTTACGAATCGGTGTCGGCCACAGCCCAGTTTGAAACGGGTTTCTGAGCCGGTTAGGGCCGGTACAATCCGGCCCTGTTGCGACAATTTACAGCAACGGCAATTTTTTGCTCAAGTTGTGGCAATTTCCTGCCGATAACGCAGCTATAGTCTGTCTAAGTCACGCAGGAAATTACCGCCATGAGTATTCAACCGACCGTCAACAGCGCAGCCAGCCGTTATCAGGCCAACAGTCCAACCGACTCCAGCAGTACCACCGTTAACAACCAAACTACAAAACCCAGCGCCAGCGATTTATCCGCCGAAAACCGGCGTCAGCTCAATCAAACCATTCTGGACAATCAGCTGTCGCTGAGCCTGCAATCTGACAATAAAGCGATGAATCTGCTGTATCGCGCCATCAGCGACGCTGTGGAAAAACGTCTGGCGGCGCAGGCTCCACAAAGTGAAGACACCAGCACAGACACCAGTACGGGCGCCACCGCAGAAACCGGCCTGAATAAAACTTACAACAACGAAGACACGTCACCACAGGCCACCGCGGACCGCATCGTCGGCTTTGCCACCAATTTTTATCAGGCGTTTCGCGAGCAAAACCCGGATCTAAATGACGAAGACGGCCTCGAGCAGTTTATGCAGGAAATTGGCAAAGGCATTGATCAGGGTTTTGCCGACGCCCGCGACATTCTGACCGGGCTGAAAAAGCTTGAGGGCAAAGTGGCGGACGATATCGACGAGACTTACAACCTGATCCAAAAAGGCTTGCAGGACTTCAGAGAGCGGATGCAGCAGCCAAAAGATCAGGCGGCTGCCACTGAATAGCAGGCTTTAATCACGACGACTGCAGCGGCCACTGTCGCAACGCGCCTGCCCGGTCAGCCAGTACGACACCCGGTAGCGGTTGGCAGCGAACCACAGATAGATTCTGTCGGCAAACCAGCGAATCACAGGCCAGCGTAAAAACGCTGTTCTGTGGCCTTTACCGACAGCTGACCAGGCGGCATGCGTTGAATCCAACCCACGCAAAATCCGGCCATCTGCAGTCAGCGACAATAAAATCCGCCCGGCTTCAGCTGCATCAATTTGCGGATACAGCACCGGCATATCGGCCTGCTGAATATCGACCAATGTCAGCGCTTTTCCTGCAGGGTCCAGCTGACGCAACTGCGCCATCTCCCGCACGCACAGCGGGCAAAAGCCATCATAAAAAATCGTCAGCGTCGCCATAGGCCTCTTCCAAAACAGTGCTGCAGAGTATTCTCTGAGTACGCCAAACCAGTCCGTGCGATCAACCACCCGCTGAAAAAACAAAAAAGCCCGTCTTTGCGACAGCAAACACGGGCTTTGTCTTTTCAGGTGCGGTTAACCGGAGTTGCGCATGCCGGCGGCAATACCGGCAATGGTCACCATCAGCGCACGTTTGATATTGTCGTTGACGGTTTCCGGCGCATGCCGCACCCGTTTTAACAATTCCACCTGCAAAATATGCAGCGGGTCGACATAAGTGTTTCTGAGCATAATGGACTCGCGGATCCAGGCTTCGTTGGCCATTAAATCCGGTCTGTCGATGAGCTGCAGCAACAAAGCGGTATCGGCCGACAGCTGATTGCGTAATTGCTCACCGAGGCCCAGCAGGTGCTCAGGCACCAGTTTTTCGTCGTAATACGCCGCGATTTGTGCGTCCGCTTTGAGATACACCATTTCCAGCATCGACAAGCGGGTGGCGAAAAACGGCCACTGCGCGCGCATCTCATGCAGTAAGGCAGTTTTGCCCTGAGCGACTGCTTCCGCCAGTGCCGAACCAGCCCCGAGCCAGGCCGGCAACATCAACCGGTTTTGTGACCAGGCGAAAATCCAAGGAATAGCCCGCAGACTCTCCACACCGCCATTTGGATTGCGTTTCGGTGGCCGGCTGCCAAGTGGCAGTTGCCCCAGTTCCAGCTCCGGCGTGGCCGCGCGGAAATAAGGCACAAATTCCGGATGATGCCGCACCACAGCGCGGTAAGCATCACAGGACGTGGTCGCGAGCTGCGCCATCAACGCACGCCATTCGGCTTTTGGCACCGGCGGTGGCAATAACACCCCTTCCAGTACTGCCGAGGCATACAGCGCCAAAGAACGCTGCGCCAGTTTAGATAAACCAAACTTAAAGCGGATCATCTCGCCTTGTTCGGTCACACGCATGCCGCCAGCCAGGCTGCCCGGTGGCTGCGACAAAATCGCCGCATGCGCCGGGCCACCGCCCCGGCCGATAGTGCCACCACGGCCGTGGAACAGCGTCAGCTGCACTTTAGCCTGGGCACAAATCGCCACTAACGCTTCCTGCGCACTGTACTGCGCCCAGGCGGCGGCGATAGCGCCGGCGTCTTTAGCCGAATCGGAGTAACCGATCATCACTTCCTGTTTGCCCTGGATATAACCGCGGTACCAGTCAATGGCCAGCAGCTTGCTGATGCATTCCGGTGCATTGGTTAAATCGGCCAGCGTTTCAAACAATGGCGCAACGCGCATCGGGAAACTGATGCCGGCTTCTTTTAATAACAGCTGCACCGCCAACACATCGGAAGGTTTGCCGGCCATTGAAATCACATAAGTCGATAAAGCTTCCGCACCATGACGGGCGATGATGTCGCAGGTATCCAGCACTTCACGCACTTCGGCGCTCGGTTGCCAGTTGCGCGGAAATAATGGCCGTTTACTGGCCAGTTCGTTCAGTAAAAACGCCTGACGCGCCGGTTCTTCCCAATGCGCATAGTCACCAATGCCAAGATACTGGGTGAACTCGCTGAATACCTGAGTGTGACGACCTGATTCCTGCCGCACATCAAGTTTTAACAGCGTGAGGCCAAAAGCATAAGCGCGGCGGATAGTGTCCAGTAACAAGCCGTTGGCAATCACATCCATTTTGCAGTCGCGCAGTGAGTGGTAACACAGCAGCAGTGGCTCTAACAGTTGCTGGTTATGCCAGAGTAAATCGTCCGGCCGTTGCAGTCGGTCATGTTTCAGCGCTTCGGTCAACCAGTCACGCGTGTGTAAAAGTTTGCCACGCAGCACTTTTAGCAAGTCGCGGTATGGCTCAGTCGAGCCTGGTACTGCCGCCTGTAATGAGGCGTTGGCCAGATTCATCGACAGCTCGTTGCCAAGCACATCCAAATCCTGGGCAAATAAATCCGCCGCTTTCCAGCGGCTAAGCAACAACACCTGCCGGGTGACTTTGGCGGTGACAAAAGGGTTACCGTCGCGATCGCCCCCCATCCAGCTGGAGAACCGGATAGGCGCAGCATCCAGCGCCAGGCCATGGCCCAGCACTGGCGTTAAAGCTTCGTCCAGCTCGCGGATAAATTCCGGAATAGCCTGCCACAACGAGGTTTCAATGACGGCAAAACCAGACTTGGCTTCATCGACCGGTGTTGGGCGCTGTTCGCGAATTTCATTGGTATGCCAGGCCTGGGTGATCAAATCGCTTAAGCGCGCATCAAGCCGCGCCAGCTGATGGGCGGATAAGTCCTGCTCGCGCTGTGCCAGGCAATCAGCGATTTGCGTCAGCTTATAAATCAGCGTACGGCGGGTGACTTCAGTCGGGTGCGCTGTCAGTACCAGCTCAATAGATAAATCGGCAACCGCCTGGCGGGTTTTTTCCACGTCCACCTGCTGGCTCTTTAATAAGGTCAGCAATTCCTGCAGCGGCTGAGGCTTTTCAATAGAGGCAGCACCGGCTTTACTGATGGTGTGATGTTGCTCGGCAAGGTTAGCCAGATTAAGGAACTGCGCGAAAGCCCGGGCAACCGGCAGGATCTCGTCATCGGTGAGGCCAGCCAGAATTTGTTTTAGCTGCTGGTCTTGTTGTTCGGTGCCGGAACGCGCCTGTTTCGCCAGCGAACGGATCTGCTCAATCCGCTCTAATACCGCAGGCCCCAGCTGATTGCGGACCGTATCCCCTAATTGTGTGCCAAGCAAACCGACGTTTGCTCTTAAGGCAGCATATTGCGACATCTTCCCACTCTCCTCGTTGCATTGCCTGCCTTGTTGCCCGCAGCCACTTTGCAGCGCTTTGGCGTTTTTTTCTGCAGTTTCATCTCACCCTAACCCGATTTTTGTTGGTACTCAACACTGACAGATTACAAAATCAGCAACAAAATGGACTTTTAGGTGTTTAGATGGCTTTATGGAAAGATGTTCAGGCAAAAACAGCGATGCAAACCGACCGGTTTATTGCTGCCAGCAGGTTAGCTCTGCCTCGCTTTGCAGTTGCTCCAGCTGCGGTCTGGCAAAGAAATAACCCTGAAACCAGTCAATTCCCTGTCCGGCGAGATAGGCCAGCTCAGCAGCCGTTTCGACGCCTTCGGCCAGCACTTTGCAGCCTAACAGCGCACATTGTGCAAGGATCTGCTGCAATCTTTGTTGTTTTTCAGCGGATTGATCAATATCCCGGATCAGCGCCATATCCAGTTTCAGCACCCGCGGTTTGAGCGAATGTAACCAGTCTTCATGGGCAAAACCGGCGCCAAAATCATCGATGGCGGTGATAAAACCACGCTCGGCATAACTCCGGAAAATGTTCAGCAGATGGCTGTGACTGAGGATTTGTTCGCCTTCGGTCACTTCAAACATGATGTTGCGGATATCAAAACCATATAAATCAGCGGCTTCAATTGTTGCGCGGATACAAGTCTCAGGCTTGTACACTGCGTTTGGCATAAAATTGATACTAAGCAGCTTGTGAAGACCAAGCTTGGTGGCCGTTTCAATGGCTTTGACCCGACAGGCCTGATCAAAATAATATTTATTCTGCTCCGTCACTTTTGCCAGAACAGTGGCGGCCCCTTCGCCTTGTGCACCGCGCACTAAAGCTTCATAACCGACTATCGACTGACTGGACCATTCAATAATCGGCTGAAACGCCATCCGAATTTCAAACCCCAGATCGGCGCCACTTAAACAGTCGCGACAACTTTGTTGTTTTATTTGTGGGGGAAACTGCATCAGGATCAACTCCGGCAATCACATCGGGTTCTGTGATAATAGCAGGAACATCAGCTGGTTGAATATCAGCTGAGCTTGATACTCCGCCCCTCCAGCGTATTTGCACTGTGGGGCCCGGTGCCGCCCAGCTGTCTGGTTGACTAAGACTCGCCAAAGCTGTTGATTGCTCTTCGTGTGCCTGCCCCGCTTCGCCGGCAAACCGGAAGGCAAAGGCCGCCAGCGGCGGGCCTATGGTTTCAAACAAGGTTACCGCGCCCAGCACCACAGCGCTAATCACCGCCGCATGTTCAGTACTCAGGCCACTGCTGGTTTGTGCCAGACCAATCGCCAGACCGGCCATCGGTACCAGCAACATGCCAGTACCGGCACTGGCCCGCACCGGCTGACGCTGCACAGTACCGGCAAGCACAACCATCAGCACTTTGGCGACAGAGCGTACAGCGACCAGGCAGACAATCACCAAACCAAACTGCCACAAAGCGCTCAGCTGTAATTTGGCGCCGGCAAAGACAAATAACACGATAAAAAACAGCTCAAAAGCAGCGCCAAAGTTCAGTTCAGACACTAAAGGCCCACGCTCGAGGCTGCGCACCGTGATACCAACCAACAAGGGGGCAAACAGCGCTGACAGCTGCAGCTGCTGCGCCAGCGCTAAAGTCAGCATCAGGCTGCCGATCACCAGCGCCATTTTGTATTGCACGGCGGTTTGAGTGCGCAAACAGAGGAAATGCAATAACACGCCAGTCAGCACGCCCAACAGCGCTGAGCCTAACAACAGATACAGCGGCTGCAAAATGACCTGAGTTAAACCCACCTGCTGATCGAGCAATAACGCTGGAATGACTGCGGCAAATACCAAAAAAGACCAGCAATTATTCAGTGCAACTAAGGTTTTAGCCGTTTCAGTAACCGGGCCTTTGGCGCCGGTTTCATGCGCGACGTGCAGCAGCACCGCTGGCGATGAGGAAATCAGAATGGCGCTGATAAGTGCCGCCAGGACCGGACTGAAATCCAGCGTGTGCAACACAAAAAAACAAGCCACAAAAGTGACACTGGCTTCAGCGAGCGAGGTCAACACCAGCGCCTTGTGCTGCCGAATAAAGCGCAAATCCAGGGAAGTGCCGAGCCGGTATAAAATCAACGCGAGCGCAATATCGACCAGAATACGCGCGTCCAGCAGGGTTTGTTTGTCCAGCAGCCCCAGGCCACTGGGGCCAATCAAAAAACCTACCGCCATAAAGCCGGTAATACTGGGGATCCAGCGGGTCAGATGCGCCAGATAACCGCCAAGCGCCCCGACCAGCAGAAGCAGCGCAAATGCCAGTAAAGGACTGAAAGTCAGCGCAGTGGCCGGTAAAAAATCCATCGATGCCCTCCATCACAATCAGCAAAGTTAAGACTGAGTCTGATGAATTAGTTCCTCAGCAACGCGTTAACGCGGGCAAAAACTCAGCTGAAATGCAGGTTCTTCACCAAATTGCCAGTGAATATCCTCGTCAAACGGCAATTCCAGCACACCTGCGAACGAGCCGGTGATCAGCACCTGTCCTGCAGTTAAAGGTACACCATGTGCGCGCAAAAAATTTACCAGCCAGGGCAAAGGCGCCCGCGGGTTGTCATTCGGATGGCGGGCTGCATACGTGACTGGCGCTTTGCCGGCCTGAGTCAGGGTCAAGTTAAAACTGGCCAGTTCCGGCCCGGTTAATACTGGCCCAAGCCAAAGCCCCTGATTAAATAACCCATCCGCCAGTTGATCGGGATACATGGCGCCGGCATCAGCGCTGTACCGGCTTTGGATCAGCTCCAAAGCAAGATGTGGCGTGCCGAACAGGCCAAACACTTCATCGTCGCTTAAGTTGTTTTCGCCTGGCGCTACATCGACCCGCAGCGGATAAGCATATTCAGGCTCAACCCGCGCCAATCCTTGCACTGAAGGCCACAGCGCGCAGCTGCGGCCTTGTTGCAGTTCATTCTGATACAAAGGCCCCAGCACGATTTTCAACTGACCATTGGCGTCGACCGACGGTATACCACATTTCCAGCCAATCACTTTGCTGTACTGCTGCGCCACCTGCATTTGCACAGCCAGCGCGTCGGCTAATACCCGCGGCCGGCATTGCTCGGGCAACAGACCTGCCGGCCGCCCCTGAGCACGTCGTTGCTGCAGTTCCAGCGCAGCTGCCGAGATTTCGGTTGCAGTAAAAGTCGGGATAAGAGGCAATGCGGACATAAGTCGGAACTCCGGCATTCAGGCAAATAACAGATTGTTCACTATAACGATGGAATGAAACAGACAACAAGCACAGAGTAGCGTGGAGCGGGCGATGGGAATCGAACCCACGGCACCAGCTTGGGAAGCTGGGGTATTACCATTATACGACGCCCGCTTTTTCGGAAAGCGGCAGCAGTGTGGCAAAAATGCCGGCGTAGTTCAAGCGCTTGCGTGTAACGCTGTATCCGGCAAGGCGCAACCGGTGATAATTTCAACAATCTGCGCAATGGCATGCACCGGACAGGCAGCTTTGATCAGGGAAATCTTTAAAGCTGCGGTCTTCCGGTCGCTGCAGTGCCTTTGTTGTAATAAAAAAAAAGGCCGGGAAATCCCGGCCTGTGAAACGTTGCCTGCCTGTTATTGTCTGGCAAAGCCAGCGGTTAAAACGGTTTGCAAACTCAGTGCTGCTGCTTGCAACTAAATCTGTGACTGTAAATAATTCGGTAAACCAAACAGTTTAATCTGCCGCAGTTGCTGTTCCAGCCAGTGCGCGTGATCGTTTTCGGTGTCATCCAGTAATTTTTGCAACATGGCACGGGTGACATAATCCTGCTGCTGTTCACACAACGCCATGGTTTGCTTCAGTAATTTGCCGACAGCGTATTCCACATTCAGGTCATTTTGCAGCATCGATGGTACATCAGCGCCAATCTGCAGCGCATCGCGTTTGCTCATGTCCGGCGTGCCTTCGAGGAATAAAATCCGCTCGATAATGGCCGAGGCATGGGCTTTTTCGTCAGTGACTTCGTGATCAATCCGCTCGTACAGCTTGTGCAGGCCCCAGTCCAGATACATGCGGGAATGGATAAAATACTGGTCCATCGCACTCAGTTCATTGGCCAGCAGCACGTTCAGTGCATCGATAATCGCTTGTTTGCCTTGCATGCTGCTTACTCCCCGCTCACTTTGCTTTGCAGATAATTTTCCATGCCCATGGCACCAATCTGGTACTGCTGTGCATTGATCCAATCGATATGTTCTTCTTCGTGTTCCAGAATTTCCTGCAGCATTTCACGGCTGACGTAATCCTGTTTTTGTTCGCACAGCGCAATGGCGTTTTTCAGCAGTGGCAGCTGCTCCAGCTCAAATTCGAGGTCACAT